>JBLNEU010000054.1:0-7354 GCA_050263015.1 Deltaproteobacteria bacterium
GGACTTTTCGAACGGGTCGCCGGGTGGCGGCCCGTTTCCTTTTACGGGTAGAGTCCCCGGAACCGCATCGCCTCCGCCACGCGGGCGATGCCGATCATGAGCGCCGCCATCCGGTGGGTCACCTTTTTCTCCTCGGCGAGCGAGATCACGTCGCGGAAGGCGGAGAGGATGATCCGCTCGAGCTGCCTGTTCACCTCCGCGATGTCCCAGAAGAATTTCTGCGTGTCCTGGACCCACTCGAAGTACGAGGCCGTCACCCCCCCGGCGTTGCCCAGGACATCGGGGATGACGAACGTGCCGTTGGCGACGAGGATGTCGTCGGCGTCGAGCGTTGTCGGGCCGTTCGCCCCCTCGGCGAGGATCCGGCAGCGGATCCGCGGAGCGTTCTCCCCCGTGATCTGGCCGGAAGTTGCGCACGGGGCGAGCACGTCGCACGGGATCTCGAGCATCTCCCTGTTTGAGACGGGAGACGCTCCGGGGAACTCCGAGACCTTCCCTCCCGCTTCCGCGTGGCGGACGAGGGCGTCGACGGGGAAGCCGGCCGGGTCGTGGGCGCCGCCGTAGACGTCGCTCACGGCGACCACGCGGACCTTCTTCTTCCACAGTTCCAGCGCCGTCACCGAGCCCACGTTCCCGAACCCCTGGACCACCGCCGTCGACCCGTCCCGTGCGATCCCGAGCGTCTCCATCGCCGCGAAGATCGTGTTGCACAGCCCGAGGCCCGTCGCCTCCCGCCGCCCGAGGGAGCCCCCGACGACGACCGGTTTGCCGGTGACCACCCCCGGCACGGAGAACCCCATCTGCATCGAGTACGTGTCCATCATCCACGCCATCGTCTGGTCGTTGGTCGCCATGTCGGGGGCAGGGATGTCCTTCTCGGGGCCGATCAGCATCACGATCTCGGAGGTGAAGCGCCGCGTCATGCTCTGGATCTCGCGTCGCGACATCGTCCTGGGATCGCAGCAGACGCCCCCCTTGGCCCCGCCGAAGGGGATGTTCATGAGGGCGCATTTCCAGGTCATCCACATCGCCAGTGCGGTCGTCTCCTCGAGGGAGACGGTGGGACTGTACCGGATTCCGCCCTTGCCCGGCCCCAGGGTGATGTTGTGGTGCACCCGGTAGCCGGTGTACGAGACGACGCGCCCGTCGTCCATCCGGACGGGCACCGTGACGACGAGGGCGCGCTTCGGATACCGGAGGCGGTCCGCGAGATTCGGGTCCAGGCCGAGGATCGAGGCGGCCCGGTCGAGCTGCGTCACCGCCTCCCCGAGCATGTCGCGGCCTTCCGTGGTGTCCCCCCAGTGCGGAAACGGCATCGTGTCCCTTCCTTTCCGGCGGCGCCGAAGTCGCGCGGGCGACCGCGCGCCTGCGGGATCGCGCCCCGTCCGGCGCCCGCCCGCCGCTCCCGGTGGTCCATGACATCGCCGTTCGGGGTCGTCCAGGACCTCGACGGCACTCGGCCTTCCCGGCCCGCCCCGCCATCGTACCATCGCCGGCCCGGCCGCGCCGCCTTCTCCCGCCGGGGACGGTTGGTTTAAGATGTATGGTTATGTGCGCGGCCGAGCCGACCTGGCGGAGACTGCTCCGCGGAGACCTCTCCTGGGAGACGCTCCGCGTCCGTTCGCGGATCCTTGCGCGCATCCGGGCGTTCTTCACGGACCGGGATTTCCTCGAGGTCGATCCCCCGATCGCGCTGTCCCATCCCAACATCGACCCGAACGTCTACCCGGTCCGCGTCTCGGACGCGGCGGGACGCGCCGGCCGCCTGTTCCTTCACACGTCGCCCGAGCTCTCGATGAAGAAGCTCCTCGCGGCGGGCTCGGGGAACATCTTCTACCTCGGCAAGGTCTTCCGCGACCGCGAGGGATCCCCGCTCCACGACCCGGAGTTCACGATGCTCGAGTGGTACCGCGCGGGCGCGAGGGCGGCGGACGTCATGGAGGACGTCGAGGAGTTGTGCCGGGACCTGGCGCGGGATGTCGCGGGGCGCGAGGAGATCCGCCGGGACGGCCGGGCGATCCCGCTCGCGGGGCCGTGGCCTCGGTGGGAGCTCTCGGACGCGTTCGCCGAGCTTCTCGGGGCGGACCCGTCGGACGGCGAGTCGCTCCGGGCGGCGCTCGCAATGCGCGATGCGCGGCCGGGGCCGCGCGAGGGATGGGAAGACCTCTTCTTCCGCGCGTATCTCGACGTCGTCGAGCCCGCCCTGCGCGGGCGGGGCGCCGTCTTCCTCACGGGGTACCCCGCGGCGCTCGCCGCGATGGCGCGGCGGCGCGACGCGGATTCGGCCGTCTGCGAGCGGTTCGAGGGATACCTCGCCGGGATCGAGCTCGTCAACGGGTACGAGGAGCTGACGGACCCGCGGGAACAGGAGCGGCGTCTCGCGGAACTCGCGGCCCGGCACGCCCACCGGACCGGGGAAGACCTTGCGCCGGACCCGGACTTCCTCGACGCGCTGCGGGCCGGGCTCCCTCCCTGCTCCGGGGCGGCGCTGGGCGTCGACCGCCTCGCGATGCTCCTCATGGGAAAGAATTCCATCGACGACGTGTCGTACCGATGAGCGCAAACAACTACCTGCTGCTCCTGCTCTCGTTCGGACACATGGCGACGGACATCGTCCAGGGCGCGATTCCCGCGCTCCTGCCGTTTCTCAAGGACCGGTACGCGCTCTCCTACGCGGTCACCGGGTCGCTCCTTCTCGCGGCGCACCTGACCTCCTCGGCGATCCAGCCGCTGTTCGGGTACTTCACCGACCGGCGGCCGTTCCCTTTCCTCCTGCCGCTCGGCTGCCTCGTTTCGGGAGTCGGGATCGCCCTCCTCCCCTTCTCGCCCGGATTCCGTTGGGTGGTCGCCGCCGTCATGTTCACGGGGCTCGGCACCGCGGCTTTCCACCCGGAGGGGTTCAAGTCCACCGCGTGCGTCGTCACCGACAGGCGCGCCACCGGGATGTCGTTCTTCTCGGTCGGCGGCAACCTGGGGTTCGCCGTCGGGGCGCCGGCGGCGATATTCCTCGTGTCGCGCTACGGCCTCCCCGGGGCGGCGGCGCTTCTCGCCCCGGCCGCCGCGGCGGCCGCCCTGTTCCTGCCCGCCCTCCCCCGCATCCGCGAACGGATCGCCGCGGCGACCGCGAGGCCCGTGCCCGCCGCGGCGAACGGCCCCGGGCGGCCCCTGTACGCGGTCTCGCTCATCATCCTGATCGTCGTCCTCCGGTCGTGGACGCACCTGGGCCTCGCCACCTACATCCCCTTCCTCTATCGCGACGAGCTCGCGCGCAACCCGGGATACGTGGCGACGCTGCTCTTCGTCTTCCTGGGGGCCGGCACGATCGGCACCCTGCTGGGAGGCGTCCTCGCGGACCGGGTCGGCCACCGGAGGATGCTGTTCTGGTCGCTCGCCCTGCAGGTCCCCCTCCTGTACCTGTTCCTCGCGGCAACGGGGGCGGCCGTCTTCCTGGTCGCCTTCACCGCGGGGGCGACGATCGTCTCGACGTTCTCGGTGACCATCGTGATGGCGCAGGAGCTTTTCCCCCGGCGGATGGCGACGGCCTCCGGCGCGATCGCGGGGTTCGCGATCGGCACGGCGGGGATCGGCGTCACGCTCCTCGGGGCGGTGGCGGACCGGTACGGGGTCCCGGCGGCCACGCACGCGATCGTCGCCCTCCCGGCCGCGGGCGCTCTCCTCGCCCTCCTGCTCCCGCTGCCGTGGAAGGTTCCCGGGGAGGCCGCGTCGTGAGACGCGTCGTCGACGGCCACGTCCACCTGTACCCGCCGCGGCGCCTCGGAGGGCTCATGCGCTGGGTGCACCGCGGGATCCCGGGCCATCCGGTCCCGGTCGACATCACCGTCGACGACGCGGTCGCGGACCTCCGGGCGGCGGGCGTGACCGCGTTCTTCGCGGCCGTCTTCCCCCTCGCCCCGGGCGAAGCGCGGGAGCTCAACCGGTTCAACGCGGAACTCGCCCGGCGCACCCCCGGGATGATCCCCTTCGGCACGGCGCACCAGGACGACACCGACCCAGGGGCGGTCGCGGCGGAAGCGCTGGGGCCCCTGGGGCTCAAGGGGATCAAGCTCCACCCGATGATGATGAAGATGGCGCCCGGCGGTCCGGGGATGGCGGGCATCTGCGACGTCGCCCAGGAAGCGGGACGCCCCCTTCTCGTCCACACGGGTTTCGAGGAAGGGTACGCGCGGACCCCGGAGAAGGATCAGTGGGAGACGCTGTTTCGGGCGTATCCCCGCCTCACGGTCATCCTCGCGCACGCCTTCTTTCCGGACCTGCCTTACGCCTTTTCCCTCCTGCGCCGGTTCGAGAACGTCCTGCTGGACCTGACGAACGTGATCGGGATGCTCCGGTGGGCGCACGGCCCGCTCCCGTTCGGCATCTCGCGCTCGCCGTGGGGGACGGAGGAGTTCGCCTGCGCGCTGGAGGCGGACGCCTCCCGCGTCCTCTTCGGCAGCGACCACCCCGCCGGGATGGGGACGATCGAGGAGATCGTCGGCCAGGTCGAAACGTTTGGACTGGAAAAGGAAACGCTCGAGAGGATACTCTACGGGAACGCGCGGGCGCTGATCGACCGCCTCGGGCTCGAATAGGAAGGAGCCTTCCGGCCCCCGCCGGAAGTCCGGGAGGATCGGAAATGGCAGAGGACGCGAGCGGAACCGGGACCGCCGCCCCGAAGAACGGCAGGCGCAGGACCGCGGTCGCGATCTTCGTCGCCGTCACCCTGGTCACGGTCGGGTCCGGCGCCTGGTACTGGCGGCACCGGCAGACCCACATCTCCACCGACGACGCCTACGTGGAGGGGCGGATCCACGCCGTCGCCTCCCGAATCCCGGGGAAGGTCGTCGCGGTCCTCGTCGACGACAACCAGCCGGTGAAAGCGGGGCAGCCGCTGTTCCGGATCGACCCGGAGCCCTATTCCGTGCGGGAGGCCGCCGCCGCCTCGTCCCTTTCCGCGGCCGTCGCCGACGTCGCGGCGGCGCGGGCCGACATCGCCGCGGCCCGGGAGGATGTCGCCGCCGCGGAGGCCCACCTCGGACAGTTGAAGGCGGCCGCCGAGGCCGCCCGCTCCCGCGTGGCCCTCTCGGGCGCGCGTCTCGCCCAGGCGCTACGGGACGAGGAGCGCGCCCGGAACCTCTTCGAGCGGCACTCGATCAGCCGGGAGCGGTTCGAGAAGGCCCAGACGGAGCAGGACGTCGCCAAGGCGCAGGACGACGTCGCCCGGGAGGAGCTGCGCCTGGCGGAAAGCGCCCTGCCGACCCAGCGGGCGCTGATCGCCCAGCGGCGCGCGATCCTGGCGCAGCGGGAGGCCCGGGTGGGCCAGCAGGCGGCGAACGTCAAGTCGCGGGAGTCGGCCCTGGCTGAGGCGGCGCTCAACCGGAAATACACGGAGGTGACGGCCGCAGCGGACGGCTACGTCACGCGGAAGACGGTGGAAGCGGGACAGGTCGTCTCGGCGGGCCAGCCGCTCCTCGCCGTGGCCTCGCTGTCCGACGTCTGGGTCGTCGCAAACTACAAGGAAACCCAGATCGGGAAGATCCGCCCCGGGCTCCCGGTCGAGATCGAGGTGGACACCTATCCCGGCAAGACGTTTCGCGGGACGGTGGACAGCATCATGGCGGGGACCGGCTCCGCGTTCTCCCTCTTCCCGCCCGAGAACGCGACGGGGAATTACGTGAAGGTCGTCCAGCGGGTCCCGGTCAAGATCGTCCTCGCGAAGGGAGAAGACCCCGGGCACTCCTTGCGGATCGGGATGTCCGTGACCCCCACGGTGCTCCTCCGGTAACCGCGTGAACGGGGGGAACCGCCTCGGCAACGCGGTCGGGGCGATCCGCGAGAGCAAGTGGATCGTCGCCGTCACCGTGATGCTGCCGACGCTCATCGAGATCATCGACACGAGCGTCGCCAACGTCTCCCTCGACCACATCCGCGGGTCGCTCTCGGCGGGGATCGACGAGGCGACCTGGGTCCTCACGTCGTATCTCGTCTCCAACGCGATCGTCATACCGATGACGGGCTGGTTCGCGCGCACCTTCGGCCGGAAGCGGTACCTCCTCTTCTCCCTCTTCCTGTTCACCGCGGCGTCTTTCGCGTGCGGGTCGTCCACGAGTCTCGGGATGCTCGTCTTCTTCCGGATCCTCCAGGGGATCGGCGGCGGCGCGCTCCAGCCGCTCTCGCAGGCGATCCTCCTCGAGTCGTTCCCCCCGCGGGAGCACGGCATCGCCATGGCGATCTTCGGCATCGGGGCGATGTTCGGACCCATCGCGGGGCCGCTCATGGGCGGATACATCACCGACACGCTCTCCTGGCGGTGGATCTTCTACGTCAACCTCCCGATCGGCCTGTTCGCCGCCTTCATGGTGACGCTGTTCATCCACGACCCGCCCTACGTCCGGCGGGCCGGGAAGATCAAGGTGGACACGTGGGGGATCGCCCTGCTGACGCTCGGGATCGGCGCGCTCCAGATCGTGCTCGACAAGGGTCAGCGGGAGGACTGGTTCCAGTCCGACTTCATCCTCCTCCTCGCCGCGGTCTCGGTGCTGTCGCTCGCGCTCTTCGTGATCGTCGAGCTCTATTTCGCCGAGCACCCGATCGTCGACCTGAGGGCGTTCCGGAACATCTCGTTCGGCACCGGCAACGTCGTCATGTTCATCGCCTTCTTCAACCTCTTCGGCAGCATCGTCCTGCTCCCGCTCTACGGGCAGCTTCTGCTCGGGTACACCGCGTTCCTCGCGGGCCTCGTCCTGTCGCCGGGAGGAGTCGCCACGCTCCTGACGATGCCCATCGTGGGCAAGCTCATCATCAGGCGGAATCCGAAATATCTCCTGACATTCGGGATCGCCGTCTGCGCGTTCTCCACCTTCGCCATGTCCCGGTTCACCCTCGGGGCGGATTTCTCGTCGCTGATGTGGCCCCGGATCTACCTTGGCATCGGGATGGGATTCCTCTTCATCCCGCTCACGACCCTGACGCTTTCCTCCGTCCCCAGGCCGCAGATGGGGAACGCCACCTCGATCTACAACCTCCTGCGGAACCTGGGCGGCTCCTTCGGCGTGGCGTTCGCGACGACCATGTTCGCCCGGCGGGCCCAGCTCCACCAGAGCCACCTGACCGAGCATCTGACCGTCTTCGACCGGGGGTTCCGGATGGCGATGGAGGCGGGAAAGTCGCTCCTCCCGGGCCGCGGCGTTCCGGAGGGCGCCGCCGAGGGGGCCACGATGAAGATGCTGTACGGCCAGGCGATAAAGCAGGCCACGGCGATGGGGTTCAACGATGCCTTCTGGCTCCTCTCGGTGCTCATGGCGTGCATCCTTCCCCTCGTCCTCCTCCTGCGCCGGCCCGCCCACCAGGAGGAGCC
>JBLNEU010000055.1:0-2510 GCA_050263015.1 Deltaproteobacteria bacterium
AGGCATCGGCCGCCTGCCTGATCGCTTCGGCCTGGGTCGGATACGAGTGGATGACGCTCGCGATCTTCCCCAGGCCTATCTTCCCCGCGATCGCCAGGGATATCTCGTTTATCATCTCCCCCGCGTGCCGGGCGACGACGGTCGCGCCGAGGATTTCGTCGGTTCCCTTCCTTACGTGGATCTTGACGAACCCTTCCTCCTCGCCGTCGGCGATCGCCCGGTCAACATCCTTCATGTGGCGGACGAAGGTGTCCGTTTCGATGCCCGCCTCGCGGGCTTCGCGCTCGTACATGCCGACGTGGGCGATCTCCGGATCGGTGTAGGTGCACCAGGGGACGGTCAGGGAGCTTAACCGCTTCCTGCCCATGAAAAGCGCGTTCTGTATGACGATGCGCGCCGCCGCGTCGGCGGTATGCGTGAACTTGTGCGGCAGGCAGACGTCGCCCGCGGCATATATGCGCGGGTTGGCGGTCCGAAGGAAATCGTCCACGCGCACGCCCGTCCGTTCGTCGAATTCCACGCCCGCGCCTTCGAGGTTCAAGCCTCCGACGTTCGGAATTCTCCCGGCGCCGATCAAAATCTCGTCGACGAGGCATTCGGATTCGGCCCCGCCCTTTCTCAAGAGTGCGTGCTTCCCCTTCTCCGAGAGATGGACGCGTACGACCTCGGTGCCGAGCCTCACTTCAATGCCGTCCCTCCGGAAGGAATCGTGAAGCACTTCCGCCGCATCGGGGTCCTCCCGGGCCAGGAACCTCGGCCCCCGCTCGACGATCGTCACCTGCGACCCGAACCGGCGGAACGCCTGCGCCAGCTCGCATCCGAGCGGCCCCGCTCCGAATACGAGGATCCGCTTCGGAAGCTCCGTCAGGGAGAAAACCGTCTCGTTGGTCAGGAAGCCCGCCTCATCCAGCCCTGGGACCGTCGGCACGAAGGCCCGCGCGCCGGTGGCGATCACGGCTTTCGCGAACCGCAGGGTCCTGCCGCCGACCTCCACGGCGGCCGGCCCGGAAAACCTCGCATCGCCCAGGAATACGTCCACTCCCAGCCCGGCAAACCGGCCGGCGGAGTCGTGACGGCTCATGTGCGCCCGCAGGCGGCGCATCCGCTCCATCACGGCCGGGAAGTCCGGCTCGAATCCGTTGCGGGCGCCCAGGCCGTAACGTTCGGAGTCGAGCATGTCGTGCGCGGCGCGCGACGAACGGATGAGGCACTTCGACGGAACGCACCCCACGTTCAGGCAGTCGCCCCCCATAAGGTGCCTCTCCACGAGCGCCACCCTGGCACCCAACCCCGCCGCCCCGGCCGCGGTGACCAGCCCCGCGGTCCCGGCCCCCACCACCACCAGGTTGTATCTGGGCGCCGGCTCGGGATTAACCCAGCCCGGAGGGTGGACGTTGGCGACGAGCTCCGCGTTGTGTTCGTCTTCCGGCAGGACCCTTCCCATTACCGGAACGGGTTTCCTGATCGCTTCCACGGCGCGCTCCCTTTTCCTCATCCTGGTTATCTTCATTATGAAGAACGAGAATCGGACATCTTTTCGCTGTATTTAAGATGTCGGCGGGCCGGACGGAGTGCCTGCAGCAAACATTAAAAAAAATCCGGGCGCCTTTTTAAATGAAAGCGCCCGGATCCGAAGTCCCGGATTCCCGATGGCCGGAAGTTTACGGCAGCGGGCTCATGGCTTTTTGCCGGACACCCGGATGCTTACGATCGCTCCGGCTGCACCCCGAACCGCGTCGATAGGGATATCGAAAGCTTCGGCGACCGGCTTCGCGTAGGAATCCGTTTCATCCTCCCCGAACGAGAAGGAGTTTTCCTCCTCGATCCGGACATCGCGGAATCCTGCCGCTTCGATCATGCGCAGGTATGCGTCCTTCATGACCGCTCCCGATATGCAGCCGGCGTAGGCGGCCAGGGAGCCGGCGACTAGTTGCGGAAGTTCACGCGCAAGCACCAGGTCCGAGATCATGAGCCTTCCGCCATTTTTAAGCACCCGGAATGCCTCGGCGAAGACCTTGTCCTTGGCCGTGGACAGGTTGATGACGCAGTTGGAGATGACGACGTCCACGGACCCGTCGGCCGCGGGGAGGTGCTCTATCTCCCCGAGGCGGAACTCGACGTTTCCGTATCCGCCCCTGCGGGCGTTCTCCCTCGCCTTTTCGATCATTTCCGGGGTCATGTCGACGCCGATCACCCTCCCTTCATGCCCCACTGCGCGCGCCGCAAGGAAACAGTCGAACCCGGCCCCGGAACCCAGGTCCAGGACGGTCTCTCCGATCCCAAGCGACGCAAGCGCGATCGGGTTGCCGCACCCCAGCCCCAGGTTGGCCCCCTCGGGGACGGCTTTGACCTGTTCCTCGGAATAGCCGATTTTACGGCTCAACGCGTCGGCCGCGCTCCCGGCGCAGCAGGACGCCTTGGGCGCGCAGCAGGAACCGCCCTTGCTTGCAATGCCCGCGTAACGGTCGCGAACGTATTTTCGAACGCTGCTATCTTTCATGATCGTTTCC
>JBLNEU010000056.1:0-2851 GCA_050263015.1 Deltaproteobacteria bacterium
CGGCGGGACGATCTTCCTCGACGAGATCGGCGAGCTTCCCCTGGCCCTCCAGCCCAAGCTCCTCCGCGCCCTCGAACAGAAGGAGATCAAGCGGGTGGGAGGAAACGAGACGATCCTCGTGGACGTCCGCGTGATCGCGGCGACGAACCGCAACCTCCGCGAGGAGATGTCCCGGAAGAGCTTCCGGGACGATCTCTATTTCCGGCTCGGCACTATCACCCTCCACGTCCCGCCGCTCCGGGAGCGGCGAAACGACATCGTCCCGATCGCGATCCGCTTTCTGGCGGAAGCCGCAGCCAGGGCGAACCGCCCGGCCCCCGACCTTTCGGGAGCCGCCGCCGAATTCCTCGCCTCGCACGACTGGCCGGGCAACGTCCGCGAGCTTCGCAATGCGATCCAGCGGGCGGTGGTGATGGGCGAGAACCCCTCGCTTCTTCCCGGCGATTTCTCGTTTCTCCTTGCCCCGGAGTCCCCGCCGGTCGAATCGGCCCCCGACAGCCGGCTGTCCCGGTGGGAACAGACCGAGAAGAACAGCATCCTCGCGGAGCTCGCGCGCCAGAGATGGAACAAGACCCGGGCCGCGCGGGAGCTCGGGATCGCCAAGTCGACGCTGTTCGAGAAGCTGAAGAAGTACGCCATCCGTTCCCCCCAGTCCGACCGGTAATCGTACCCACAGTTCGGTTTTCGCACCAATTCGCCCCACCTCTCGAATTCCCGTCGTCGTCCCGCCTCCGTTTTCTCCCTGACTCGCGGGCATTTCGTCCGTCAACCTCCCCGCCTTGCCTTTGGAACGCCCCTTGCGTCGGGCCGGGCATCCATCTCGCCGAGAAAGGAGGCACCACGATGACCGGGGCAGGCAGATTGAGGGACCGAAAGGGACAGGGACTCACGGAATACATCATCATCGTCGCCCTCGTGGCGATCGCGGCGATCGGCGTCGTCAACATCTTCGGAAACCAGCTCCGCAACCAGTTCGCAACCATCGTCGGCGCCATGTCCGGCCACACGACGTCGAAGGTGACCGACCTCAAGTCCAGGGCCGACGCCGAGAAGAACCTCAAGGACCTCGGCGACTATGCGAAGACCAAGCAATAGGGGGACGGCGATGGTCGAATTCCTCGCAGCCGGCATCGTCCTGGGCGCGGTCGTCTTCTCCATCATCCAGTGCGCACTCCTGTGGGCCGGCCAGGGGGCCGTCGAGACCGCGAGCCATTTCGCAGCCAGGAAATTCGCATTGACCGCCCGCGCAGACGGCCGCAAGGCAAGGGAAGCCGCACTTGCCGAGGCCCTGCGCATGTGCCGAAACCGCCCCGGAGGGGGAACCGCCGCAGCCGCGCTGACCTCGCTCGATTTCTCCAGGAACGGCGATGGCGACGCCCCTGTCAAGGCCAACCCGGGAGACGCTTATCGAGTCCGCCTGGTCCATTGGGTCGAGCTCGCCGTTCCGTGGATCGACAGGGTCCTGTTCTCGCTGGCCTCCTGCCCGAAGACGAAGATCGGCAACCGCTACTACCTCGGGCTTCAGGCAACCCGCTGGGTCACGGTGGAATGACGATGATTTCGATATTCACGCGGCGCGTCGATCTCATCCGGGGCGGAAACGCCGGGCAGGCGACCCTCCTGCTCGCCATCGTCGCCACCGCGATCCTGTCGCTCGTGTATGCGACCGTGTACATCAGCCACCTGGGCGCCGCCAGGGTCGCCTCGGCGAACGCGTCCGACGCCGTCGTTATCTCCGCCGCGACGTGGGAAGCCAGGGGCCTCAACATGATAGCCGCGCTGAACGACGGCATTCTCCAGTGCTTCCGCGTCATCCGGTGGACATGCGTGATCTGGGCGGCTCTCGCGATCGCCGCGTGCTCCGGGGTCGGGATGCCTGCATTCGCGGCGTACTCCAGGCAAGCGATCAAGATGATCCGCTCCTACTGGAAATGCGCGCGGGAACTGGCGGACTGGTCGGTGAGGGTCAAGAGCGCCATCCCGCCCCTGGCGCTCGCCGAGACGATTTCCCTCTCCAAGACGCTGAAAGTCGCCGGGACGATCCATCCGTTCGATCCCCGCGGCCCCCACGACGGTCGCAACACGCTCGAACTGCACGTCGCCCCGGGACCGCCTCTGTATCTCGTCGATGCCCTGGGGCCGATCGCCCGGGTTCCGGGCCGGATCAAGAAGTGGAAGTGGGCCGGTCGCGCGGTCGGCCAGATATCCGCCGTCATCGACGGCGCGATCAGGGCGATCATCGGCGGCGACCCGAGGCCGATCCGGATGCTCGTCCCGGAGAGCGATTTTCCGAAGCGGCAGAAGGTGCGTTTCGCCGGATTCCGGTCGAGCAACCCGCTCCCGATCCCGGACGCCGACTGGTCGCGAGAGAGGCGATTTTTCTTCGAATCGTTCGCCGAGCCGTATGGAGGAAGCGCGATGGAAATGTCGTGGCGATCCAGGTTGACCGAGAAGCCGGAGGAGAGATGACCATTCGCGATGCCCGGGGACAGTCGCTCGTCGAACTGGCGCTGGTCCTGCCGATCGTTCTCGTCATGTTCGCGGGACTCTACGCGGCGTGCCGGACCGGTTTCCTGGCATCGGCGGCCCAATCCGCGGCCCGGACGGAGGCATTGCGCGCGGGACGCGCGCTGCCCGGCATCGAAAAACAGCTGTCCGCCGACCTCCTTCCGGGTGAAGCCGGGGCCTCGGTCGGTAGCGATTCCGGGAAAAAGGCCCGCGTTCTCCCCGCACCCTTCCCATCCCTTGCCGGACGATCGTCGGGAGTCGCGTCGGTGCGCAAGGAGTGGACGGAAACGGGAGAAATCGGCGAATTCGGCCCCCTCCACCTCGCCCGCCGGGTCGACCTGTG
>JBLNEU010000057.1:0-12199 GCA_050263015.1 Deltaproteobacteria bacterium
AGATGCGCGAGGAGCTCAAGGTCCGGGAGGCGCTTCTCAAGGGCGTCATGGAGAAGCTCGGGGCGAGCGTCCGCGGAGCGGCGTGAGGCGCAGTCGCGATGTCCCGAAGACGCGCCCCCGCGGCGGCGCCGCGCGGGGGCGCATCCGCTCGCCGGGGTAAGTTCCGGGTCGCCCGCGGGGGAGGAGTGCGCGTTGCTGCCCGTCGGCCGCGGGCGCCGCGCTCCCGGTCGCGTTCCCGGCGCAGATCCGGCCCCTTTTGACCGGGTCGGCGAGAGCGGGTATAAAAGAGGGCAGGGGTGGCGGCGTCAACCGGTACAGCCGACGGGAGGTGCACCATGCGGGTGGCCGCAACGGTGTTCCTGCTGATTGCGACGGGCGGGGGAACGGTCCTGGCGTACGACGAGGCGGCGCTGCTCAAAGGGAGGACCGCCGCCGCCGCTCTCAACGAAACGTTGAGGACGCGCATGACGCGGTCGCTCAAGGACTCGGGGCCGCGGGCCGCGATGTCCGTGTGTGCCTACCAGGCGCAGGCGCTCGCCGAAGAGGTCGGGAAGAACGAGGGAGTGAGGGTCAGGAGGACCTCGCTCAAGCTGCGGAACCCGGCGAACGCGCCCGACGAATACGAGAAACGGCTGCTCGACCGCCTCTCCGCGGAGGCCCGCGCGGGGACCCTGTCCGACGAGTATCTTGACGAGCACCGGGAACTCGGGAGGAAGGTCTTCCGGTATGCGAAGCCGCTCGTCGTCAGTTCGTTCTGCGTCAACTGTCACGGCCGCCCCGAGGAGATTTCCGAGGAGGTCCGCAGGGTGCTCGAGACCCGCTACCCCGAGGACGCCGCGCTGGGGTACCGGGAAGGCGACCTTCTGGGCATAGTGAGCGTCATCATTCCGACCGAGTAGGGTCCGCGCGGCGTGCCGGGATCGCCGGCGACGCCCCCGCCGTGTTTCCCGCCGCGGACGAGCCGGTCCATTACGCCGTCGCCCCGCGCCTCTCCCCTTGGCCTGCCGGGCCGTTCGCCGTGCGGAACCCCCGCCCCGCGAGTCTTGCCGACAGCTCCTCCCCGTGTGCGCGGTCCTGCGTCTCGAGCAGGAGGACGACCGCCGAGTGGCCGGGCGGGCAGTCCGGCGGGAGGCGGTCGTGGTCGATGCTGACCACGTTCGATCGCGCCTCCGCGACGGCGGCGAGCAGGGCGGCGAGCGACCCCGGGCGGTCCGCCACGAGGAACCGCATCCGGACGAGGCGCCCCGACCGGAAGAGCCCGCGTTCCGTGACCTGGGCGAGGAAGCTGACGTCGATGTTCCCGCCGGAGAGGATCATGACGGCGGGAAACCGCCGCGGCGGGCGCTTGTAGAGGACGGCGGCCAGGGGGGCCGCCCCCGCTCCTTCCAGCGCGGTCTTCATCTCCTCGAGGGCGTACAGGATCGCCGCGGCGATCTCCTCGTCGTCCACGGTGACGGCGTCATCCACCCACCGCTTCGCAGCCTCGAAGGTGCGCTCGCTCAACCTCCTGACCGCGATTCCGTCCGCGATCGTGCGGACCTCGGCGCATTCGACGGGCCGCCCGGCCGCAAGAGACGGGACGAGCGCGGAGGCGCCCGCCGCCTGCACCGCGACGATCTCGGTCGCCGGATGCGCCTCCTTCACGGCGGCCCCGATTCCGGCGAGGAGACCCCCCCCTCCGACGGGGATGTAGATCGTCCCCGGGACGATGCCGCCGTCCAGGAGCTCGAGCCCCAGCGTCCCCTGGCCCGCGATGACCAGCGGGTCGTCGAACGGGTGGACGACGGTGAAGCCCCCCTCGGCGGCGATCTCGGCCGCGCGCCGCGCCGCGTCGTCGAACGATTCCCCGTGGTGGACGATCCGCGCCCCATCCCCTCCCTCGCGCCGGGCGGCCGCGGCCTTGGAGACTGGCGCCCACACGGGCATGACGAGGGTCGCGGGAATTCCGGCGGCGAGCGCCGCGCGGGCGACCCCCCGGGCGTGGTTGCCCGCGCTCGCGGCGACGACGCCGCGCACCGTCGCGGGATCGAGGGAGAGAACCTTGCTCGCCGCCCCGCGGATCTTGAACGACCCGGACGACTGGAGATTCTCGAGCTTCGAGAGGACCCGCCCGCCGAACCGCAGCGAGAGAGGGTCCTCCTCGACGAGGGGCGTGGAATACGCCAGCCGGTATACCCGTTCCCTGGCCTCCAGCACGTCCTTGCGCCCGAAGTCCATGCATCCTCCCGTCCTGCTCCGGATCGCCCCGCCTCGCGACGCCGGCGGCACGTGCGTCCAGTTTACCAACGCGTGCGGGGGCAGGCCAGCGCGCGCGTCGGCCGGCGAACCCGAAAAAAAGTCCTTGACAGCTCGCGCCGGTGCGCCTACTATCTTCTCCATCATGTCGATAGACAACATAGATTTGGTTGGACGTATTTCATTATTTCGATGTAAAAACAATTAGATATATATTTTTTTATTTTTTAATCTATTAAAACGATAGACATAATAGGAGAGAATGCCATGACGAGCAGGCCGAGCCGTTTTCCGGGAGAGCCGGAGTCGCCCGGCGCCGCGGCAGCCCCCGAGGTGGCCCTGGAGATCCTCGGGGCGCTGCAGGATATCCGATTCGGATCGATCGAGATCGTCGTCCACAACGGCCGGGTGGTCCAGATCGAGCGCAAGGAGAAATTCCGCGTCTCCGGCGAGGAGCGGGGCAGGGCATGACCGCGGCAGAAGCACGGTGGGGAATGCGGGACAGGCCGACCGGATCGCCGGAAGCCGACCCGACGAAAACCGACGAACCACACGGACGAACCGACCGGACAACCGGACGTCGCGCCGACCATAAAAGGAGGATGTCGATGGGAAAGATCCGGTTGTTGCTGTTGACGTTGGCCGTCTGGGGAACGATCCCCGGACTGCCGCTCCCGGCCGCGGCGGAAGAAGCGCCGCGCGCCGCGACGATCGAGGAGCGGCTGGAGGCGCTCGATCAGAAGGTCCGGATACTGGAACGCCAGCGGGAGCTGGAACAGGAGGAATCCGCGGCGAAGGCGAAAAAGATCGCCCTCCCGGATGCGGGGGAGAAGGGCTTCACTCTCAAGTCGGCGGACGGGGCTTACCAGTTGAAGGTCTCCGGTTTCGTCCATTCGGACGGCCGCTTTTATTTCGACGACAATCGGAAGCCGGCGACGAACACGTTCCTCATCCGGCGCGCCCGTCTGAGCTTCGAGGGCATCGTGGGCAAGTACGTCGCCGTGAAGATCCAGCCCGACTTCGCAGGAAGCAAGTTGACGCTCTACGATGCGTATTTCGCTCTCAAGCTCCGGCCCGAGGCGAACCTCCTCGCGGGCAAGGCCAAGACGCCTTACGGCCTGGAGCGCCTCCAGTCGAGCCTCGACAGGCGCTTCGTGGAGCTGGGCTTCCCCGACGCCCTGACACCCAACCGGGACATCGGGTTCCAGCTCACCGGAGATGCGCTGGGAGGAGGCGTGAGCTACGCCCTGGCCGTCCTGAACGGGGTCGTCGACGGGACAAGCGAGGATATCGACACCAACGACGAGAAGGACTATGCAGCCCGGATCTTCGCACATCCGTTCAAGACGACCGGGATCGAACCGATCGAGGGGCTGGGGATCGGGGTGGCCGCGACGTACGGGGACCAGGTAGGGAAGACGAGTTCCCCCAATCTCCCTTCCTTCAAGACGCCCGGGCAACAGAGCTTCTTCACCTACCTCGCGGGCGGCGGGACGGACAACACGACCATCGCCGCCGGCGAGCGGTTTCGGATCTCTCCGCAAGCGTACTACTTCTGGGGGCCCCTGGGGCTTTTGGGCGAGTACGCCCGGACCCGACAGGAGGTCAGCAAGGGCGCCAACGGCGCGACGCTGACGAACACGGCCTGGCAGGCGGCCGTGTGGCTCACACTGACCGGTGAAAAGGAATCGTTCCGGAGGATAACGCCCAAGAGGCCCTTCGACCCGGCCAAGGGCCAATGGGGCGCCTTCGAGGTCGTGGGGCGGTACGGCGAGCTCCGGGTCGACGACGATGCCTTCCCGACATTCGCCATCATCACCGCGTCCCCCAGGCGGGCCAGGTCCTTCGCCGCGGGCTTCAACTGGTATTTGAATTCCAACGCCAAGATCGTGGCCGATTACGACCAGACGGAGTTCACGGGCGGCGCCACTGCCGCGCAAGGCGTCAATCGGGAGAAGGAAAAGGTGCTCCTGACCAGGATCCAGGTCTCCTATTAGCGGGCGGCCTGCGATCGCACATCACATCCAGAGACAGGAGAACTCACTCATGAAGATAAGAAGACTGATTGTCCCCGCATTCCTGCTCCTCGCGCTGGCGTCGGTACCTGCCGTTCCCGGGGCGGCATCCGCCAAGGACCTGGAGCTCCTCAACGTCTCCTACGACCCGACGCGGGAGCTTTACCAGGATTTCAACGCCGTCTTCGCAAAGCAGTGGCAGGCGAAGACGGGGCAGAAGGTCGTCATCAAGCAGTCCCACGGCGGCGCGGGGAAGCAGGCCCGCGCCGTTATCGACGGGCTCCAGGCGGATGTCCTGACCCTGGCGCTGGCGTACGACATCGACGAGGTTTCGGAGAAGGCGCGACTGTTCCCGAAGAACTGGCAGTCCCGTCTTCCCAGCAACAGCTCGCCGTACACCTCGACCATCGTCTTCCTGGTCCGCAAGGGGAACCCGAAGGGGATCAAGGACTGGGACGACCTGGTGCGGCCGGGCGTCTCCGTCATCACCCCGAACCCGAAGACCTCGGGCGGCGCCCGGTGGAACTACCTGGCCGCCTGGGGGTACGCGCTGAAGAAGTACGGCAACGACGAGGCCAGGGCGAAGGATCTCGTCACGCGCCTCTACAAGAACGTCCCCGTCCTCGATTCGGGCGCCCGCGGCTCGACGACGACCTTCGTCCAGCGGGGCATCGGCGACGTCTTCATCTCCTGGGAGAACGAGGCGTTCCTGGCCGTCAATGAGCTGGGAAAGGACCGTTTCGAGATCGTGCTCCCCTCCGTCAGCATCCTCGCGGAGCCGCCGGTCACCGTCGTGGACAAGGTGGCGAAGAAACACGGCACCGAGGCGGTGGCAAAGGCGTACCTCGAATATCTCTATACGCCCGAGGGGCAGGAGATCGCGGCGAAGCACTACTACCGGCCCCGCCTCGCGTCGGTGGCGGCCAAGCATGAAAACCGGTTCCCCAAGGTGAACCTGTTCACGATCGACGACGTCTTCGGCGGATGGCAGAAGGCCCAGAAGAAGCACTTCGCCGACGGCGGCGTGTACGACCAGATCTACCAGGCCGCCCGGTAGCGTCGGCCTGGCGGGGCGGGAAGGGGGGGTATTCCCCTCCATCCCCCTTCCCGCCCCATCCAAGGAGTGGAGATGTCCGTGATCGCTACAAGGCGAAGCGTTATCCCCGGCTTCGGCCCGGCCATGGGGTTCACGCTCTTCTACCTGAGCCTGATCGTCCTGATCCCCCTCTCGGCGACATACCTCCGGTCCGCGGAGGTGAGCTGGGCGCAGTTCGTCGAGACCGTGAGCGCTCCGCGCGTCGTGGCCTCGTACCGGCTGACGCTCGGCACATCGCTCGCGGCGGCGGTGATCAACGCCGTCTTCGGGCTTCTTTCGGCCTGGGTCCTCACCCGGTACAGCTTCCCGGGGAAGAAGCTCGTGGACGCCCTGGTCGACCTGCCCTTCGCGCTGCCGACGGCCGTCGCGGGAATTGCGCTGACGTCGGTCTACTCGGCGAACGGGTGGATCGGCCGGTTCCTCGAGCCGCGCGGGATCAAGGTCGCCTTCACCCCGCTCGGGGTGGTCGTGGCGATGACGTTCATCGGCCTCCCCTTCGTCGTGCGCACCGTCCAGCCGGTGCTCGCCGACCTGGACGTCGATCTCGAGGAGGCCGCGGCGTGCCTCGGGGCGAGCCGCCTGCAGATCGTCCGGCGCGTGATCCTGCCGCCCCTCGTCCCCGCGCTCCTCACCGGCTTCGCGCTGGCCTTCGCCCGCGCCCTCGGCGAGTACGGCTCGATCATCTTCATCGCGGGGAACATGCCGATGCTCTCCGAGATCACCCCGCTGCTCATCATCACGAAGCTCGAGCAGTACGACTACGCCGGGGCGACGGCCATCGCGTCCGTGATGCTCACCGCGTCCTTCCTCCTTCTCTTGGCGATCAACGGGCTGCAATGGTGGAGCGCCCGGCGCGGAGGGGCCGCATGAGCGGTCCGCGCCGAACGGCCCGTCTCGCCGAACCGCCCGCCGTGCGCGGCGTGCTGACCGGCGCGGCCCTTCTTTTTCTGGGCGTCTTCCTCCTCGTGCCCCTGGCCGCCGTGTTCTCCCAGGCGCTCGAGAAGGGGCTCGGCGCCTATCTCGCCGCCCTCCGCGAGCCGGATGCGCTCTCCGCGATCCGCCTGACGCTTCTCACGGCGGCGATCGCGGTCCCGCTGAACCTCGTCTTCGGAGTCGCCGCGGCGTGGGCCATCGCCAAGTTCGACTTCCCCGGCAAGAGCGTGCTCGTGACGCTGATCGACCTGCCCTTCTCGGTCTCCCCCGTGATCTCGGGGCTGATCTACGTCCTCCTGTTCGGGTTGCACGGCTGGCTCGGCCCCTGGCTCGACCGGCACGACTTGAAGATCATTTTCGCCGTGCCGGGGATCGTCCTGGCCACCGTTTTCGTGACCTTCCCGTTCGTGGCCCGCGAGCTCATCCCGCTCATGGAGGCGCAGGGGACGGACGAGGAGGAGGCGGCCCGGTCCCTGGGCGCCGGGGGATTCCAGACCTTCTTCCGCGTGACGCTCCCGAACGTCAAGTGGGGGCTCCTCTACGGCGTCATCCTGTGCAACGCCCGGGCGATGGGGGAGTTCGGCGCCGTGTCCGTCGTGTCGGGCCACATCCGCGGGGCGACCAACACGATCCCGCTGCACGTCGAGATCCTGTACAACGAATACAACTTCGTCGCCGCGTTCGCCGTGGCGTCGCTCCTGGCCCTGCTCGCGCTCGCGACGCTCGCAGCGAAGAGCGCCCTGGAGTGGCGGTTCCGCGCGGAGCTCTCCGGCCGCGGCGGAGACGCGATGCGGGGAGGAACAGCATGAGCATCGGGATCCGCGACGTCACAAAGCGCTTCGGTTCGTTCGCCGCCCTCACGGACATAACCCTGGACGTGCCGACCGGGGAGCTCGTCGCCCTCCTCGGGCCTTCCGGGTCGGGGAAGACGACGCTTCTGAGGATCATCGCGGGCCTCGAGACGCCGGACGCGGGCTCGGTCCTCTTCGACGGGCAGGACGCGGGCGAGAAAGACGTCCGTGACCGCCGGGTGGGCTTCGTCTTCCAGCACTACGCGCTCTTCCGCCACATGAGCGTCTTCGAGAACGTCGCCTTCGGCCTTAAAGTGCGCCCGCGCGGGTCGCGGCCGCCGCGGCGCGCGATCCGGGAGAAGGTCACGGGGCTGCTCGACCTCGTGCAGCTCGCGGGGCTCGCGGACCGGTACCCCAGCCAGCTCTCGGGCGGCCAGCGCCAGCGGATCGCGCTGGCCCGCGCGCTCGCGGTGGAGCCGCGGGTGCTCCTGCTTGACGAGCCGTTCGGCGCCCTCGACGCGAAGGTCCGGCAGGAGCTCCGGCGGTGGCTGCGTCGCCTCCACGACGAGCTGCGCGTGACGAGCGTCTTCGTCACCCACGACCAGGACGAGGCGCTCGAGGTCGCCGACCGGGTCGTCCTTATGAACGCAGGGCGGGTGGAGCAGGTCGGATCGCCGTCGGATGTCTACGAGCGTCCGGCGAACCCGTTCGTCTACGACTTCCTCGGGAACGTGAACCTGTTCCGGGGGAGGGTCTGCAAGGGCCGCCTGCAGTCCGGCGGGGTCGCGCTCGCGGCGCCGGAGCACGCGGGGACCGCCGACGCGCCCGCCGTCGGATACGTCCGCGCGCACGACATCGACGTCCACCGGCACCCCGCGGGGGACTCGTCGCTCGCTGCCACCGTCCGCCACGTGCACGCGGTGGGACCGGTCGTGCGCCTGACGCTGGCCCGGCACGACGGCGGGGATCCCGTCGAGGCCGAGCTGTCCCGGGAGCGGTACGGGAAGCTCGCGGTGAAGGCGGGCGAGGACGTCTATCTCGTGCCGCGCAACGTGCAGGTCTTCGTGGAGGATTACGCGATATGAGCGGGCATCGGGGCGCCGGGCCGGGGGAAGACCCGGAGGCGCGGGTCGCGCGGATCGAGGCGGAACTCGGGGGGAAGACGGCCGAGGCGGTCGTCGCCTGGGCGCTCCGGGAGTTCCACCCGCGCGTCGCCCTGGCGTCCAGCTTCAGTCTCGAGGACATCGTCCTGATCGCGATGATGGCGGAGGCCCGCCCCGACGCGCGGATCTTCGCGCTGGACACGGGTCGCCTGAACGAGGAGACGTACGAGGCGGCCGACGCGGTCCGCGCGCGACTCGGCGTCCGCGTCGAGTGGCATTTCCCCGACCGGGGGGCGGTGGAGGCGCTCGAGCGGGCGAAGGGGCTCCACTCGTTCCGCGAAAGTCTCGGGAACCGCCACGAGTGCTGCCGGATCCGGAAGGTGGAGCCGCTCGGCCGGGCGCTTTCGGGCCTGCGCGCGTGGATCACCGGCCAGCGCCGGGCGCACGGCGTCACCCGGGCGCGGCTGCCGGTCGTCGAGGCCGACGCGGCGCACGGCGGGATCCTCAAGATCAACCCGCTGGCGGACTGGTCGGACGAAGACGTGCGGGCGTTCGTCCGCGGACGCGGGCTGCCGTACAACCGGCTCCACGACGCCGGGTACCCGTCGATCGGCTGCGCCCCCTGCACGCGGGCGGTCCGGCCGGGGGAGGATCCCCGGGCGGGCCGGTGGTGGTGGGAGAGCCCGGAGCACAAGGAGTGCGGGCTGCACGCCCGCCCCGGCGCGGCCGCCGCGGCCGCGCCGGGGACCAAAGGGGAGGAGTGACTTGGACCATCTCGACGCGCTGGAGAACCAGAGCATCTACATCTTCCGGGAGGCGTACCGGAAGTTCAAGGACCTCGCCATGCTCTGGTCCATCGGCAAGGACTCGACCACGCTTCTGTGGCTCGCCCGGAAAAGCTTCTTCGGGCGCGTCCCGTTTCCGCTGGTCCACATCGACACGAGCTACAAGCACCCGGTCATGATCGCGTACCGCGACCGGATGGCCCGCGAGTGGGGGGTGGAGCTGGTCGTCGGGAAGAACGAGCAGGCGCTGCGCGAGGGGATGGAGCCGGGCAAGGGTCGCTTCGCCTGCTGCAACGCCTTGAAGACCCAGGGCCTGCAGCTGCTGCTCGACCGGCACGGGTTCAAGGGGATCTTCCTGGGGATCCGGCGCGACGAGGAGGGGTCGCGGGCCAAGGAACGCGTCTTCTCGCCGCGCGACAGGAACTTCGAGTGGAACTACAAGGACCAGCCCCCGGAGCTGTGGGACCAGTTCAACACCTCGTTCGGCCCCGAGACGCACGTGCGGATCCATCCCCTGCTGTCGTGGACGGAGCTCGACATCTGGAAGTACATCCGGCGGGAGCGCATCCCCATCTGCCCCCTGTACTTCGCGCGCGACGGGAAGCGGTTCCGGTCGCTCGGGTGCGTGCCGTGCAACTTCCCGCTCGAATCGAACGCCGCGACGGTCGACGAGATCATCGCCGAGCTCGAAGTGACGAAGACCCCCGAGCGCGCGGGCCGCGCGCAGGACCACGAGGCGGCGTACATGATGCAGAAGCTGCGCTCCCTGGGGTACATGTGATGGAACATTCCGACGCGTTGCGGATCGTGATCGTGGGCCACGTCGACCACGGCAAGTCCACGCTCATCGGGCGGCTCTTCTACGACACGGGGTCGCTCCCCGAAGAGCGGTACCGGGAGATCGAGCGGACGTGCCGTGAGCAGGGGCGCCCGTTCGAGTTCGCCTACCTGATGGACGCCCTCGAGGAGGAGCGCGACCAGAACATCACGATCGACACGGCGCAGACATTCTTCAAGACCGCAAAGCGCCCCTACATCATCATCGACGCCCCCGGGTACAAGGAGTTCCTGAAGAACATGGTGACGGGGGCCGCGGCCGCCGACGCGGCGATCCTGCTGGTGGACGGCGCCGAGGGCGTCCGGGAGCAGACGCGGCGGCACGCCTACATCCTGTCGCTCCTGGGGCTGCGCCAGGTGGCGGTCGCGGTCAACAAGCTCGACCTGGTGGCGTTCGGGAGGGGCCGGTTCCACGAGGTGGAGGAGGAGATCCGCGGATTCCTCGGCTCGGTCGACATCGTCCCGTCCTACGTCGTCCCGATCTCCGCCCGGGACGGCGACAACATCGCGAAGCCGTCGTCCCGGATGCCGTGGTACGACGGGCCGACGCTGCTCGCCGCCCTCGATTCCTTTGCGCCGTCGCGCGGGGCCTCGGGGCTCCCGCTGCGGTTCCCGGTCCAGGACGTCTATCGCTGGGACGACAAGCGGCTCTACGCGGGCCGCCTCGAGTCGGGGGAGCTGCGCCCGGGGGACCGGGTCGTCTTCGCCCCGTCCGGCAAGGCGTCGCGCGTGCGCTCGGTCGAGACGTGGGGAAACGACGAGCTCGCGGCGGCCTCCGCCGGGATGTGCGTCGGGATCACCCTGGCCGACGAGCTGTTCGTCGAGCGGGGCGAGGTCATGGGCCGGGACGACGATCCGCCCCGGGGCGCCCGCGAGATCGCGGCGTCCCTGTTCTGGCTCGGCAACGAGCCGCTCCGGCTCAATCGGAAATACGTGCTGAAGCTCGCGACGTCGGAGACGGAAGTGACCCTCTCGGCGATCACCGAGCGGCTGAACTCCTCGACGCTGGAGATCATCGAGCGTCACGCCGACCGCGTGGAGAACCTGGAGGTCGCCAACGTGACCTTCGTCCCGGCGCGTCCCGTCGCCGCGGACACGTTCGAGGAGAATCCGCGCCTGGGCCGGTTCGTGGTCTCCGTCGAAGGGTTCGTGGCCGGCGGCGGGATCGTCCGGGAGGTGAGGACCGACGACGTCGGCGCGCGGGCGCGGGTCATCCGGCTCAACACCCGGATCATGACGGAGCCGGACGGAAACTTCGTGGACCTGTCCCGGGAGGCCGGGCCGGTCGAATTCACCGTGTCGCCGGGCTTCGTCGACCGCCTCGGGAAAGGCGAGAGGGTGGCGGTCCGCCTGCGCACCGCCGACCAGGCGGAGAAGCTGGCGCGCCTGGCATTCGGCCACGACCTGGCCTTCGAGTTCCGGCGCGACGGCGAGGGCGCCCGGATCGTCCTGTTCCGGGACCCGGTCCGCCGACCCGGAGCCAGTGCAGACGCGGGGCCGGAGATATAGAAGCCCGTCGCGCGAACCGCCGGGCGCGCCCGGCGAGTCGATGCGCAGCGCCCGGCGGTTTTCACCGACCGCCGCAACCTGATATAAGAGAATCAGACAGTTGTCATTAGAGCGGGACGGAAAGGGGGTGATCTCCTTGTCGGATTCGATGCGCGCCGTCCGCCCCTCGCGCTGAGGCGGCGGATGCCCCGCCGGTCGGCGGGGGCCCGGGATTCGTTTTCGGCACGACACGACATTCCGAAAGGAGGTTGCCCGCGATGCAACCGTTCCGGAAAGCATTCCATCACGGACGGCGTGACCGCCCCGCCGTCCTGGTTCCTCTTCTCTTCATCGTCCTGCTCCTTGTCCCCGCGCTGGCCGCGGCGAAAGAGCGCCGGGCCGCCGTGTCCGTTGACGTCACGCTCAAAGCCCCTCGGGGCGCGAAAATCGTGCGTCTCTGGATCCCTTACCCCATGTCCGACGCCAACCAGGACATCACGGACGTCTCCGTCTCCGGCAATTTCACCTCGTCGGCGGTTTACCGGGAAAGCGCCTTCGGCAACCCCGTGCTGTACGCAGAGTGGAACGGCGGGAAAACTCCCCCGACGCTATCCTACGCATTCACGGCGGCCCGGAAGGAAGCCGTGACGAAGGCGTTCCCGGCGGCGGAACTCCCCGTCGCGAAGGAGGAGCTGCGACCGTACCTGGCCTCGACGCGCCTGGGGAGCACGGAAGGAGCCGCGAAGGAGTACGCCGCGAAGATCACGAACGGAAAGAACTCGACCCTGGAGAAGGCGCGGGCGATCTACGACTGGATCGTGGACAACATGCGCCGGGACCCGGACGTGAAAGGGTGCGGGCCGGGAGAGGTGGACGTTCTCCTCAGAAAACTGGGGGGAAAATGCGCGGACATCCA
>JBLNEU010000058.1:0-10153 GCA_050263015.1 Deltaproteobacteria bacterium
CCCTTCCCCTGCATGACGGCTACATCACCTGCAACACGTGCCACTTTCACCGCGCGGACGCGGGAGCGGGCTTCAAGCTGGTGAGGATCGTCAAGATCGACGGAAAGAAGATCGACTGGACGGATCTCTGCGTCGACTGCCACGTGGGCTACTGACGGCCTGACTTCCGTTTCCACGCGGGCTTCGGCTGCCTCGGGACCTTCCGCTCTCCCCCCGGCGCCTTGCCCGGAACCGACCCGCCATCCGGACGGGGCCTGCGGATCTTCTCGAGCCGCGCCTGCGCCTCCTCCATCTCGCCGACCGTCACCATCCGCCTGCCCCTGGCCTCGCGCGCCCGTTCCTCCACGTACGCGAAGAGCTCCCGCACTTCCTTCCCGGTCAGGTACCGCCAGGCGCCGGGCTCGACGTCGGCGAGCTCCAGGTTCCCGATCGCCGTGCGCCGCAGCTTCATCACCCGGTGCCCGATGGCATCGAACATCTTGCGGACCTGGTGGTAGCGGCCCTCGGCGATCCGGATCGAGACCCACGCCTTTCCTTCCCGGGTCTCGAGGAACTTCACCTGCGCGGGGTTCGTCATCTCGCCGTCGATCGGCAGCCCCCGCCGCAGGATTCCAAGCCGCCCCGGGGTGGGAACACCCATCACCTTGGCGAGATACGTCTTCTCGACGCCGAATTTCGGGTGGGTCAGCCGGTAGGCGAGGTCACCGTCGTTCGTGAACAGGAGAAGTCCCGTCGTGTGGTAGTCGAGCCGGCCGACGGGGAAAACGCGAGCGGAGAGGTCCCCCACCAGAGACGCCGCGGTCTTGCGCCCCTCCTTGTCCTTCATCGTCGTGACGACGTTGTCGGGCTTGTACGCCATCACGTAGATCTTTTCGTCCTCGGACGCCACGACGGCGTTGCCGTCGACGCGGACCTCCCGGCGACCCGGATCGAAAAGCGTTCCGGGGTCGGTCGCCTGGCGCCCGCCCACGGTCACGCGCCCCATCCGGATCATCTCGTCGGCGGTGCGGCGGGATACCGCGGCCGCGCGGGCGATGTACCTGTTCAGCCGCTCCTCAGACATCCGGTACTTCGTTTTTCCGGTCCCGGACCGCCGGGGACACGCCGGGCTCCTCCCCTTCCGGGAGCTCCGCACCTTCGAGCGCGGCCGCTCCCGCGAGCAGATCGTCCGAAATCCCTGCCTGCAGCTCGCGGAATGCCGTGACGAGCGGCTCGGCGTGCTCTCCTTCGAGCGGGCCGCCGAACTCGCCCCGGGCCTCCTCGAGCGCATCCGGCAGCATCGCCGCACGGTCCGCCTTCCGCCCCCGTTCCCGGATGTCCCTGAGCGAGGAGGCCGGCTCCCACGCGGGCCGCGCCTCGATGCCCTCGGCGGACTCTCCCTCTCCGAGCAGACCCGCCTCTTCCGCCAGGACGTCGTCCGAGAGCCCCGCCGGAATGTCGTCGTGCGTGGTCACGAACGGCTCCCCGTGCTCCGTCTCCCGAAGTCCCTCCGCGATCTCGTATCCTTCCGCGTGCGCCGGCCCGCCCTCCTCTTCCCGGAAAAGAGCCGGCTGCGGCGGTCCTTCCGGGACGACGCCTCCGCTTGCCGCGGCGAGGAACTCCTCGATGTCCCGCATCGACGGAAGGTCCGAAAGGCCGGCGAGGCCGAACGTCTCCAGGAACTCGCGGGTCGTCCCGAACAGGAACGGCTTCCCGGGGACGTTCTTCTTCCCGACCACCCTGACCAGGCGGCGATCCATCAGCGTCTTGAGGGAGGCGGCGCAGTCCACGCCGCGGATCTGCTCGATCTCGGTGCGGGTCACCGGCTGCTTGTAGGCGATGACCGCGAGGGTCTCCAGGGACGGACGCGTGAACCGCGCCGGCCTGGACTCGAAGAGCGACCGCACGTACTCCTGGTTGGCCGGGTTGGTGCGCAGCTGGACTCCCCTGGCGATCTCCTCGACCAGGATGCCGGACGAGTCGGGCGGGTACTTCTTCGCCAGCGCCGCCACGACCTCGCCGACCTGCGCCCGCGTCAGGCCGCCCAGGATCTGTCCGATCTTTTCCCAGCCCAGCGGCTCGGCCGAGACGAGCAGGAGGCTTTCCAGGATCGACGCGCAGCGGGCCGGGTCGTGTCCTCCGGGACGCGAATCCGCGTCGCCGGGAACCGCCTCATCCGGCGTCGGGCTCTTCCGGTTCTCTTCCATGGTCCCCCTCGCGGACGGCCGGCACGATGGTGATGATTCCCATCGAAGTCGCCTGGTACGCCTTGACCGTCTTGAGCCTGATGAGTTCGAGTATCCCCAGGAAGAACGAGATGATCTCGTTCCTCGTCGTGAATTCCGCCACGAGCCTGTCGAACCGGATCGCGCCGTCCTCCCGGAGCCGGTCCAGCAGGAACGCGATCGCGTCCGCGATCGTGAGCCGCTCGACGAGCACCTCGTGGGCGTCCCTCTCCGGGAGCCGCGCGATGACGTCCTTGAATGCGGTGATGAGATCCGCGAGCGAGAGCTCGGTGATCGGCACCTCCCCGGCCGGGATCTCCTCCCCGAGGAAGTCCCGGGCGAAGACGTCGCGCCCCAGGATCGGCCTCTCCGCAAGGCGCGCCGCCGCTTCCTTGATCTTACCGTATTCGACGAGCCGCCGTGAGAGCTCGGCCCGCATGATCTCGGGGTCCTCCTCGGGTTCGAGCTCGTCGTCGTGGCGCGGGAGCAGCGAGCGCGACTTGATGTACAGGAGCGTCGAGGCCATCACGAGAAATTCCCCCGCGACGTCGAGATTGAGCGCCTTCATCGCGTCCAGGGTCGCGAGGTACTGCTCCGTGATCTTCGAGATCGGGATGTCGAGGATGTCGAACCTGTTCTCTCGCACCAGGTGCAGGAGGAGGTCGAGCGGCCCCTCGAAGATCTCGAGCTTGACCCCGATCCCCGTGCGATGCCCGTTCCCCGGGGGGGAGCCCGCCGGTCCCGGGTCGCCCGGCGCGGGGCCGCTGTTGTGGCCGTCAGATCCGGACAGCGTCGCGCACCCCTTTCATCTTCTCCGCCGAGACCGCCCTGGCGCGCTCGGTCCCTTCGGCGAGGACGTCCCTGACCGACACTCCGCTCTCCACGATGCGTTTCCGTTCCTCGCGGATCGGCGCCAGCACCTTCTCCATCCGCTCGTACATCCACTTCTTGCACTCGATGCAGCCGATGCCGGCGGTCCGGCACCCCGTGTTCACCCTGTCGATCGTCTCCTGGTCCGAGAAGATCTTGTGGTACGCGAACACGTTGCAGATCTCCGGGTTGCCGGGGTCGGAGCGGCGCACCCGCGCGGGGTCGGTGACCATCGGCTTGACCTTCGCCCAGACCTCCTCGGCCGTGTCCGAGAGCAGGATCGCGTTCCCGTACGTCTTGCTCATCTTCCGGTTGTCCATCCCCATGAGCTTGGGCGTCTCCGTGAGGTACGCCTCGGGGATCCGGAAGACCTCCTTGTAGAGGAAGTTGAAGCGCCGGGCGATCTCACGGGTCAATTCGAGGTGGGGGACCTGGTCGACCCCCACGGGAACGAGCGAGGCGTCGTACATGAGGATGTCGGCCGACATGAGGACCGGGTAGCCCAGGAAGCCGTACGTCTGGAGGTCCCGGGTCGTCTGTTCTCGAAGCTGCTCCTTGTAGTTCGGATTGCGCTCGAGCCACGGCAGCGGCGTGATCATCGAGAGGAGGAGGTGGAGCTCGGCGTGCTCCGGGACGTGGCTCTGGATGAATAGCGTCGACTTCTTCGGGTCGATGCCGCACGCCATCCAGTCGATGATCATGTCCTCGATGCTGTCCCGGATGACCCCCGTGCGGTCGTACTCGGTCGTCAGCGCGTGCCAGTCCGCCGCGAAGTAGAAGCATTCGTGGTCTTCCTGGAGCTTCTTCCAGTTGACGAGGACGCCGATGTGGTGCCCCAGGTGGAGCTTGCCGCTCGGCCGCATTCCGCTCAGCACGCGCTTGCGCAAGATCGTCCCTCCTTGACGTGTTGCCGCTTCGTGTTATCCGCCCAGGAACAGCGAAAAAAGAAAACTCATCAGCGGGTAGAGGATCCGCCGGATGACGCCGAAGGGGTCGAACATGAGGATCACGATCAGGATGAGCATCCCGTACCGCTCGATCGAGGCCAGGGCCTGCGAGGGGCCGTACGGAAGCAGCCCCACGGCGATCCGCCCGCCGTCCAGGGGCGGGATCGGAATCAGGTTGAATATCGAGAGCAGGACGTTCCACTTGATGGAAGCGACGCACATGAGCGCGAGGGGCAATAGCACTGTCTGCGCGCCGCCGTCGCCCGACGGGATCAGGTGCAGCCGGGCGTAGTACATCGCCTTCCGCAGCGAAACGGGGTCGAGAAGCCCGATCGCCTGCAGGACGAGCCCCGAGGCGAGCGCGAGGATCATGTTCGTCACGACGCCCGCGGCCGCCACGTGCACCGGATCGGTCTTCTGGTTCCGCAGCAGCCGGAAGTTGACCGGAACCGGCTTGGCCCACCCGAACAGGAAAGGGCTGTTCGTCAGGATCAGGATCGCGGGGAGGAGTATCGTCCCGACCGGATCGACGTGGGCGAGCGGGTTGAGGGTCACCCGCCCGAGCATGCGCGCCGTCGGGTCGCCCTTGCGCTCCGCCACGTACCCGTGCGCCGCCTCGTGGAACGTGATCGCGAGGAGCAGCGGCACTGCGTCGATGGACAGTCTCTGCAGGAATCCCGGGATGTCGAACAAGTCTCCCCCTTGGCCCGCATTTTTCACCAGGCTTCTGCTGCGGCGGCGGATACGGGCACGTCTGCTGCGTTGCGCTCGGTCGGGCTCCTCGACGCACTCTGAAGTGCGCCTCCGGGGCCCTCGGTCGCGCGCCTTGCATCCACGCCCGTCTCCACCGCCTCGCGACGAACCCTGGTGAAAAATGCGGGCTTAAAAGACGTCATTTTAGCACAGGAAAAGTTCGGGAACGTCCCCCGACTCTTCGCGAAATCCCTGGAAAACGCGGGGCGAAAAGCTGAGGGACGTTCCTGAACTTTTCGCAAAGTCCGGGAACGTCCCTGGACTTTTCAGGGCTTGGGGTAATGGGAGAGGATGAACGACATCTCTTCGGCCTTGTTGCGCAGCTCGCCCATGAACTTGCGCTCGAGGACCTCGTCCAGGATCTCCTTGAAGCGCGGCCCGGCCCGGTACCCCAGGGCGATGAGGTCCTCCCCCCGGACCTGCGTGCGAACGTTCTTGAGCTGCGTGTAGTACAGCGAGATATACCTTTTGATATCGGGGTGTTTCGATTTGGCCATCATGTAAAGGATCACTTCCGTCGGCATGGTGACGAACGCGTCGTAGATCATCTTGCGGGAAATCGTCCTGGTGGACAGGAGGTTCGTCACGACTCCGGGCATCTCGTCCTTCGAGATCCGGACAAGCTCCCGGATCCGCCGGCCGACGCCGAGTGATGCGGCGAACCTCTTCGCCTCCTCCGGCCGCAGCGGGTCCAGCATGGACAGCAGGAGAACCGCCCACCTCTCGACCTTCTCCTCGAGGAAGAGGAGGGAGAACCAGACGAGGATCTCGGACGTTTCCTCGAGAAGGGCGATCTGCGCCTTGTCGAGGGAGATCTCGGGATGGATCGACGGGCCGATGTTGAACACCGCCAGCCGCTTGAGGATCCCGACCGGCTCCTCCTCCCTGAGGATCTGCTCCAGCTCCCCGAAAAGCCGCGGCTTGGGCAGGCGCCCGATGAGGTCGAGGCGGACCGCGTTGCGGATGAGGTTCACGGCGTGCTTCGCGATCATGAAGCCGAAGCGCCGCTCGAACCGCGTGGCGCGCAGGATCCGGGACGGGTCCTCGACGAAGGACAGGGAGTGGAGGACGCGAAGCGTCTTCTCCTTGATGTCCCGCTGGGCGCCGAAGAAGTCGATGAGTTCTCCGTAGACGCCCGGGTTCAGGCGCACGGCGAGCGTGTTGATCGTGAAGTCACGCCGGTACAGGTCGAGCTTGAGGCTGCTGTACTCCACCGTCGGCAGCGCGGCGGGCTCCAGGTAATACTCCACCCGGGCCGTCGCCACGTCGAGCTTGAACCCGTCCGGGAAGACGAGGACGGCCGTCCCGAACTTGTGGTGGGGCCGCACGCGGCACGGGTGCTCCGCCGCGAACGCCTCCGCGAAGGCGATGCCGTCTCCCTCGATCACGATGTCGACGTCGAGGTTGTCGATCCGCATGACGAGGTCGCGCACGAACCCCCCGACCACGTACGCCTTCATCCCGGCCCGCTCGGCGACCGCGCCCGCGGAGGCGAGGAGCTCGCAGACGCGTTCGGGAAGCCGCTCCCGCATCAGGTTGGAGACGTTCTTGCGCCTGGTGAGGAACCCCTCCACCGGCACGTCCTCCTCCGGCCCGGGCGAAACCACGTCCCGCACGTCGTGGAGAAATCGCAGAAAACCGGTCCGCGTGATGATCCCCACCATGACGCCGTCCGAGACGACCGGGATGAGGCGCTGGTTTTTCCCGATGATGATCTCCTGGACCCGCTCCATCCCCTCGTCCGGTGCGATCGTGTCGAGGTCGGTGTTCATGTACTCGCCGACGCTCTCCTCCCCCAGCCCGTGGAACAGCGCCTTCTCGACCACCTGGCGGGTGATGATCCCCGCGACCTCGGTCCCCCTGAGGACCGGCACGGCGTTGATGTTGTAACGCGTGAGGAGGTTGTGGACATCGGTCATCGTGTTCTCGACCGCGGCGCTCCGCGGGGGGGTCACCATCAGGTCCGCGGCCGCCCGGCGCGGGATCACCTTCTCCGCCAGGATCCCGAGGATCTTCTCCCGCGCCTGGAAGATCGTCGCGTCCTTCACGTTGGCCGACGCGGCGTACGGGTGGCCCCCGCCGCCGAACTCGCGCATCACCGCCGCCACGTCCACCTCGGGCTTCCGGCTCCGGCCGACCAGCACCACGCGGTCCCCCATCTGGCAGACGACGAACAGGACGCTCACGCCCTCCATGTCCCGCAGCTTGTGGACGAGGACGGCGAGGTCCCCCACGTGATCCTCCCGCCGCGCCTCGGCGATCACGACTTCCACGCCGTGCACCGTGTACGCCTTCGAACCCTGGATGAGGTCGTACAGCAGGGCGATCTGCGCCGCCGTCAGGTCCTTGGCGAGGATGTCCGCCACCGCGCCGAGACTCGCGCCGCAGGAGAGCAGGTGAGCCGCCGCCAGGAAGTCGTCCACCGTCGTCGAGGGGAAGATCAGGGACCCCGTGTCCTCGTAGATGCCGAGCATCATCACCGTGGCCTCGTCCGCCGCGATCGGGATCCCCTTCTCCCTGAGGAGCTGGACGAGGATCGTCGTCGTGGAGCCCACGCGCCGGACGACTTCGACGTCGCCGCGGATGTCCGCTTCGGCGTCCGGGTGGTGGTCGTAGACGTGGATTTCCACGCCCGGCTTTCCGACGAGCTCCCGGAACACCCCGATCCGCGACGCGTTCCGGATGTCCACCAGGACGAGGCGGGTGACCTCGGACAGGTCGATCTCGCGGGCCTTGCGCATGTCGAGCGCATAGAGGGCGGATTGCAGGAGGAATCCCTTGACGCTTTCCTCCTTGGAACCGGGCAGGACGAGGACCGCGCCCGGATAGAGCTTCTTTGCCGCCACCATCGAGGCGATGGTGTCGAAGTCCGCGTTGACGTGGGTGGTTATGACTTCCATCCAGTCCAAAGTATCCGATATTTCGTATGGCGAGGACAGCAAATTGGGGGCGGGGCGCGGTGGATGCCCGCGCAACGGAGGTCGATGTCCGGCGCCTGCGCGGATACACCGTCGGATCGATATCGGGCATCGGCGTTCATAGAATGGAAAAACGATTTCACACACCGTTCCGGTATCGCCAACGATTACTCCTCGCGTGGGCCCGACGTTTTCACGAATCCGCGCGAAATCGCGGGGATGCGGCTCACCCCGGAAAGCGGTCCGCGCGGCATGACGATTGCTCATTTCCCGGAAATATCGTCGTCGAACGACTGCGCCCCGGGAGGTTCCGCCCATGAAGAGCGTCACCGTCTACCGGATCGACTACGTCAAGAAAACGAGGGTGCCGATCGGGACGGTCGTGGAGCGCAGGAAGAAGGACAGGGGTAACGGTCTCCTCGGCCTCCTGCGCGTCGCCCGGCAGACCTACTCCTCGTCGCCGCAGGAAAACATCCAGATCGCGATCGACTTGATCCACAGGAAGTAGCCGGCGTTTCTCCCCCCGTTCCCCGCCGCGCCCGCGGTTCCGCGCGCGCGTGCGGTTTCACCCCCTCGGATGATGCTTGCCGTGGATTTCCCGGAGTCGTTCCGGGGTCACGTGGGTGTAGATCTGCGTCGTCGCGATGTCGGCGTGTCCGAGCATCGCCTGGACGGCCCGCAGGTCGGCACCGCCAGCCAGCAGGTGCCCCGCGAACGAGTGGCGCAGCACGTGGGGGGAGATCTTCTGGCGGATCCCCGCCGCCTTCGCCCACCGCGCGATCCTGGTCCACAGCGTCTGGCGCGTGATTCGCCGCCCCCGCCGGGACAGGAAGAGCGCATTGGTCGCCGCCCCCCGGCGCAGGAATTCCGGGCGTCCCGCCGACAGGTAGTCGCGCAGCGTCTCGAGCGCCGCCGGGGCCACCGGCACGACGCGCTCCTTCCCCCGCTTCCCCAGGATCCGCACGAACCCCGCGTTCATGTCCACGTTCTCGAGGCGGAGCGTCACGACCTCGGTGGCCCGCAAGCCCGACGCGTACATGAGGTCGAGCATCGCGCGATCCCGCATCCCTTCCGGCGTCCCCCGGTCCGGGGCGTCGATGAGCCTCCCCACCTCGCTCACCGTCAGGTACTTGGGAAGGGGCCGCCCGAGCCGGGGCCCCCTGACGTCGGCGAGAGGGTTGCCGTCGAGTACGCCCTCGCGCGCGAGGTAGCGGAAGAACGACCGCAGCGACGACACGTGCCGCGCCGCGCTCCGGGCGGAGAGCCCCTCCTCGCGGACGGACGAAAGGAACTCGAGGCATCGGCGCCGGTCGAATTCGCGGACGGGAATCCCGGCCGCGCCAAGGAAGGCCGCGAAACGCCGCAGGTCGGACGCGTAGGCGTCGACCGTGTTCCGCGACAGGCGCCGCTCGGTCGCGAGGTGCAGGAGAAAGCCGTCCGCGAACCGGTCGAGATCCATCGCGCCCCTACCCGCCCGGCCCGGAGGGGATGTCGAGGATGCGCGCCTCGAGTGCGTCGAGGTCCACGACGGCGCACGTCGCCCTCCCGCTCATGTAGCCGCACGCCTCGCCCGGGTTGACGATCAGGGCCCGGCCGACCCTCATGGTCAGCGGCCTGTGCGTGTGGCCGAAGAGGATGAGGTCGAACTGCCCGCGCCCCGCGATTTCGTCCTGGAGCTCGTCGAAGGCGTGGGCCATGAGCACCTTTCGCCCGTCGAGCGCTTCCGTCCGGGGGCCCGCGGTGAAGACGCCGCCCGAGGCCAGCTGGATTCCCTGCCGGTCGCCGTCGTTGTTGCCGAAGACGCCGAGGAGGGGGACGCCGCACCCGCGGAACCGGCCCAGGGTAAAACCGGCGCACACGTCGCCCAGGTGGACGATGACGCCGACTCCCTCCCCGCGAAACAGGTCGAGCGCCCGTTCCGCGCTCGACCGGGAGTCGTGGGTGTCGGAGAGAATTCCCGCCTTCATTCGCCGATCGCGGCGAGGAGCGCCTGGCGGATCTCCTCGAGTCTTTCGGGCCGGAGGATCTTCCGCCCGGCGGTGTCCGCGAGATAGAACACGTCGGCCACCTGGTCCGCCTTCGTGGAGATCTTCGACAGGCCGATATCGATCCCGAGGGCGGCGAGCGTCCGGGTGATGTCGTACAGGAGCCCGATACGGTCGTAGGTGAAGATATCCACGACGGTGTACCGCGACGAGGCCGAGTTGTCGAAGATGACCCTGGTCGGCCGGTATTTCGTCACTTTTTCCCTGACGAACCGGGAGGCCGCCCGCTCGGCGACGAGCGCCGCGACATCCTTGTTCCCCCGGAGGACGGCCTCGAGATCGGCGACGACCCGGTCCCGCTTCGGGTCGTTCTCGAGGGTTTTCCCCATGTAGTTCACGTAGAAGGTGTCCAGCGCGACGCCGTCCAGGGACGTCGCGATCGTCGCGTTCAGGATGTTGACCCCGTTGGCGGAGAG
>JBLNEU010000059.1:0-4202 GCA_050263015.1 Deltaproteobacteria bacterium
TGTAGCTGGAGGGGGAGGCCGCAGAAGGTGGCGTTCTGGAAGTCAGTCGAGGTGTACTGGGTCGTGACATGGATGTGGGCTATCTGGCATCGCTGCTCCTCTCGGCTGGACACAAGGTGAAGGTCATCGAGGAGCGCCCTGAAGAGAACCGCCATCTCCGGCGGGACCTCCCCCATGGTGTGGTGGTGCAGGGGAACGGCACCGATCCCGACGTCCTGGAAGAGACGGGCATCGGGCACGCGAACGTCGTGGCCGCCGTGACAGGCGCGGACGAGACCAACCTGGTGGTGATCGGCCTTGCCCGCTTCGAGTTCAAGGTCCCCCGCACCATCGCGCGGGTGAAGGACCCGAGAAACGCCTGGATGTTCACCCCCGAGATGGGTGTGGACGTGGCGCTGAACCAGGCGGACCTGCTGGCCCACCTCGTCGCCGAGGAGATGTCGCTCGGGGACATGATGACGCTGCTCAAGCTGCGGAAGGGCCAGTACTCGCTCGTGGAGGAGAAGGTGCACCCCACGGCGCTCGCGGCCGACAGGGCGCTGCGCGACCTGAAGCTGCCCGACCGGTGCGTCCTGGCGGCGGTCATCAGGAGGGGGCAGCTCATCCTTCCCCGCGGCGACGTGGTGCTTCAGGCGGCCGACGAGATCGTCGCGCTGGTGCACGCGTCCCAGCTCGCGCAGCTCGCGGGCCTGCTCGGGGTCAGGGAAGAGGGGGCATAGGGAAGGCGTAAGCTCGAAAGGTAGACGACAATCCTAGTTGAATCCACCCCAGGGCGTTTCCTGTTCGAAGGCGCCGTCGCCCAACCGTACCCGTCCTTCCCCCATGACAATTCTGAAAGCGCCGCGGGTCCTGACGTCGATTCCTGAACGTCGTCGACCTCACGCCGGCCCCGCCATATCTTCCATATCTATATGTTATTAGATGTGTTTCTCCCTATTTCCCATCGGGCATGCAATTTGAAAAGTCACTCTTCCGCAGGTGGCATGCGGCGATCGAGAATCCGGAGGAACGTGCCATGCGGCGTCACGGGCTTCGAGGGCTACTGGTCATCCTGGCAGTCACCGGCGCGCTCGCCGCCGGCTGCGGGGGAGGGGGAGAATCTGCGGCGCAGCCTTCGGACCCCGTCTACGCGCTGGGCTGGGATCCCCCGGGAACGTATTCGGACAATGCGGCACTCGATCCTTACCAGGACCTGGAATACTACGAGGTCTACGTTCGCGAGGACGATCAGTTCACCGACAACGACGTCCCCGTCGCCCTGCTGAAGGCGGTAACCGACGCTCCCGCGCCGGGAGGCCCGGGAGCGCAACTCGAGACGGAATTCATACTGGGGAACCTCAAGTCCTACGTGAACCCGGGCAAGCTTTACTACGTTTCCATCAAAGCCATCGGAGTGGACGGGCAGCGGTCGGCGTTCATGACGCCGGTTTCGTGGGACCAGCGCCCCGTGCTTCCCCTTTAGCATGGTGCCGGCGTGAAGAGATCCCGCGCGTTCCTCCTGCTCCTGGTCGGCATGATCGTCGCGGCGCCCGGGCCGGGGATCGCCGAGACCCGGACCGTCTCCTGGAATCCCCCGACAACGTATACGGACAACACGCCGTTCGCCCCGGGGACGACGGTCACCTACGACGTCTTCTGGAGCGCCGACCCGGCGTTGAGCGCGGCGTCGCTTCGGACGATCGCATCCTCCGTGGCGGGGACTTCGACGACTTTCGACCCGGACTCCGTGGGAATGCCCCGAGGGACGATCGCCTACGTCACGGCCGACGCGGTCCTCAACACGGGGGCAAAGTCCGCCCTCGCGACGGCTTTCGCGTGGAACGTGCCTACGGTTTCCTCGCTGTCGATCGCGGGCCCGTCGTCGGTGAACGAGAACGGAAGCGCGGCCTACGCGGCGACGGCGACGTGGAGCGACAACACGACGTCGTCGGTGACCCCCGTGTGGAGCGAAAATTCGTCGTACGCGTCGATCAGCGCGGGCGGGGTGCTGACGGCGGGACCGGTGCCGGCGACCCAGGCGGTCACGGTGTCGGCGAGCTACACGGGCGGGGGAGTGACAAGGACGGCGTCGGCGTCGCTGGCGATCCTGGACGTTCCGCCGACCTTGTCCTCTCTGTCGATCGCGGGCCCGTCGTCCGTGAACGAGAACGGAAGCGCGACCTACGCGGCGACGGCGACGTGGAGCGACGGGACGGCGACGACGGTGACGGCGGCCGCGTCCTGGAGCACGACTCTCGGCACGATCGGCGGCGGCGTCCTGACGTCGCCGTCGGTGACGGGAAACCAGACGGCGACGGTCTCCGCGAGCTATACCTCGACGTCGGGGCCGACGACGACGCGGACCGCCCAGATGACGGTGACGATCGTGAACGTGGCGTCGCTGAGCGGCCTGACGATCAACGGCCCTGCCTCGGTCAACGAGGGGGACACCGCGAACTACGTCGCGACGGCGACGTGGAGCGACGGAACGTCGACGACCGTGACGGCGGTCTCGTCCTGGAGCACGACCCTCGGGACGATCAGCGGGGGCGGGCTGACGGCGCCGTCGGTGACGGCGAGCCAGACAGCGACGGTCTCCGCGACCTATACCGGGGGGACGGGTGGGACGACGGCGACGCGGACCGCCCAGCTGTCCGTGACGATCGTGGACGTTCCCGCAACGACGCCCGCGGCTCCGGAGAACCTGGACGTCAGCGGCCCCGTGACGACGGCCCCCGCGACGGTGTTCCGCATGACGTGGGATCCCGTCACGACCTACACCGACGGGTCGGCCATCGCGACGGGCGGCGTCAGCTATACGGCGTACTGGACCACGGATCCCGCGCTTTCGGACGGAACGCTGCAGCCCCTGGCGTCCCCGACCTCGACGACCTCGGTCGACTTCGATCCCGCGGCAAAGGGGATGAAGAGGAACCAGCGCGTCTACCTGACGACCCGGGCGGTGGATCCTTCCGGAAAACAGTCGTCGCTCGGCGCGGCCGTATCATGGAGGGTGTCCAACAGCGGTCCCGTTCCGCCTGCAAACGGACGAATCTACAAGAGATGACACCGGGGATCGGTCGATCGGAAGGCAGGGTGCGAACCGCGCCCCGCTTCGCCCCTGTCGCGCGATCCCGGGACGGCGCGGGTCAGCTTCCGCCGGCAAGCGCGGCTGCGACGATCGCCCGGGCCTCCTCCTGGATCCTGAGGAGGTGGTCGCGGCCAAGAAAACTTTCCGCATAGATCTTGTACACGTCCTCTGTCCCCGACGGGCGGGCGGCGAACCAGCCGTTTTCCGCGACCACTTTCAGACCCCCGATCGGCGCGTCGTTGCCCGGAGCGCGGGTGAGGACCGCGACGATTCTCTCCCCCGCGAGGGTACCGGTCTTTACCTGCTCGGGCGCCAGGCGTCCGAGCACCGCCCTCTGCTCCGGCGTCGCGGGGGCGTCGATCCGCTCGTACGCCGGCTCGCCGAGCGCGCGGGCCAGCTCCCGGTACGTCTCGCCCGGGTCGCGCCCGGCGACCGCCGTCATCTCCGCCGCGAGGAGACCCATGACGATCCCGTCCTTGTCCGTGGTCCATGCCGTGCCGTCTCGGCGCAGGAAGGACGCACCGGCGCTCTCCTCCCCCCCGAATCCGAGCGAGCCGTCGAGGAGTCCCGCGACGAACCACTTGAACCCGACGGGGACCTCGACGAGCCGGCGGCCGAGGCGGGCCGCCACCCGGTCGATCAGGGCGCTGCTCACGACGGTCTTTCCCACGGCGGCTCCCGCGGGCCAGCCGGGCCGGTTCCCGAAGAGGTGAGACACGGCCGCGGCGAGAAAGTGGTTCGGGTTCAAGAGTCCGGCCGATGGGGTGACGATGCCGTGCCGGTCGTTGTCCGTGTCGTTGGCGAACGCGACGTCGAACCGGTCCTTCATCGCGATGAGCGACGCCATCGCGTGGGGCGAGGAGCAGTCCATCCGGATCTTCCCGTCCCAGTCGAGCGTCATGAACCGGAACGTCGGGTCCACGGCGGTGTTGACGACCGTGATGTCCAGCCCGTACCGATCGGCCACTGGGCCCCAGTAGGAGACGCCTGATCCGCCGAGGGGATCGACCCCGATCCGCACGCGCGCCCCCCGGATCGCCTCCATGTCGACGACGGAATCCAGCTCCCGGACGTACGAGCCGACGTAGTCGTGGCGTCGCGTCGTGGGAGCGGGCAGCGCACGGCGGAGCGG
>JBLNEU010000060.1:0-5586 GCA_050263015.1 Deltaproteobacteria bacterium
CTGCGGCAGGAGGTCGCTCGTGAACTGGATGCGCCGGAAGGTCCCGGCGATGCTCGCGGAGATGGCCCGCGCGAGCGTCGTCTTGCCGGTCCCGGGGATGTCCTCGAGAAGGATATGACCCCCGGCCAGGAACGACGCCAGGGCGAGGTCCACCTCGTCCCGCTTTCCCAGGAGGACGGTCCCGATGTTTGCCCGCAGACGGGACAGGAGGGTCGACGCTTCCTGAAAATCCATATCGATAATTATCGGCGAAAACGGACCCGGCCTTCGGATTAATTTTCTGGAACGGTATTTGAAGCGGTTTCCGCGCAACACGGAAACCGGAGACGACATGCCGCGACGGCCGGGCCGCGAGGGGAGGCCCTTCGAAGGCAAGGACGAGTCGGAGCTTTTCCGGACCGCCTTTCCCGGCGACGGCGACGGCATGCGAACCGCCGCCCGGGGCGGGGGAACACCGGACCCGGCGCGCGCCGCGCGGTGGGAGGCGGTCGTGGAACTTGCCCGGCGCTTCCTCTCCGAAGAGGCGCCGGCGGGGCCGTCGTTCCGGTCGGCGGCGGACGTGTTTGCCCGGTACCGGTACCTGATCGCCGATTCCCCGGTGGAGGTGTTCCTCGCCCTCCTCCTCGACGTCAAGCACCGCCTGCTGGGGGAGGCGCGCGTCTCGGTGGGCATCCTGGACGGAAGTCTCATCCATCCACGGGAGGTGTTCGCTGCCGCCGTGGGGGAGCGCGCGGCGGCGGTCATCCTCGTGCACAACCATCCGAGCGGGGACCCCGCCCCGAGTCCCGAGGACCGGGAAGTGACCCGCAGGCTCCGGGCCGCGGGGGGAATCGTCGGCATCGCCGTGCTCGACCATGTCATAATAGGAAACCGCGCGTTTTACAGCTTCCGGGAGGAATCGGACTGGTGATCCGGGGGTACCTGAGAACGGCCGCGATCCTGCTCCTGACCATCGCGTGCTCGGTCGGCGCCGTTGCCGCCGGCGTCCTCGGAGGCGAGCGGGCGGCGGCGCGCGTCATGCGCCGGTGGGGACGGGCGTTCATACGCGCCGGGGGCTGGACGGTCGCGACGGAAGGCGCGGAGAACCTCCCCGGGGAAGGCGCCATCCTCGTCGCCAACCACCAGAGCCTCGTCGACATTCCGCTCCTTCTCGCGGCCTTCGACCGGGAGATCCGGTTCCTCGCCAAGCATGAACTCGGCCGGGTCCCCGTGTTCGGACGGTCGATGCGGGCGGCGGGCAACCTGTTCGTCGACCGCGAGGACCCGCGCGACGCCGTCCGCGTCATCCGGGAGGCGGGGGCCGCCATGCGCCGCGGCGAGATGATCGTCATCTTCCCGGAGGGAACGCGCAGCGCGGACGGGTCGCTCGGGGAATTCAAGCCGGGGGCGTTCTTCATCGCGCGCAAGACGGGCGCCCCCCTGGTGCCCGTCTGCATCGGGGGCGGGGCGGCTGCCCTGCCCAAGGGAACCCTCATGGCCCGGCCCGCGTCGCTCGTCGCGCGGGTCCTTCCGCCGATGGCGACGGGCGGGACCGCATCGTCCCTCGACGGGATCGCGGCCGAGGCGAGGCGGCGCATCGCCGCCGCGCAGGATGAAGTGCGCCGCTCACCCGCGTCGTTATGATAATGTTCTCCTTTCAGGGGGACACTCCTTCAGGGGGACACTCCTGATCTTGGAAGGTCTTTATGTTGCGATCGAGTTTCACGTTGAGGAGTGTCCCCCGCCAGCGTTGCTTGCGCCACGTTGAGGGGTGTCCCCCGCCAGGGAGCCTGCTTTGCCGCTGCGCGTGATCCCGCTCGGAGGGTTGGGAGAGATCGGGCTCAACTCGATGCTCTTCGACGACGGGGAGTCGGCTCTCCTCGTCGACGCGGGCCTCATGTTCCCGGACGACACGATGCTCGGGATCGACTTCGTCATCCCGGACTACGGCGCGCTGCGCGAGGCGTCCGGACGCCTCGCGGGGCTCCTGCTGACGCACGGGCACGAGGACCACATCGGGGCGGTTTCCTTCCTCCTCAAGGAGAACGACATCCCGGTCTACGGCACGCCGCTGACCCTGGGACTTCTCCGGCGCCGCCTTGCCGAGCACGGCCTCGACGGCGCGGCGCGGCTCGTCGCGATCGGGCGGGCGGACCGGTTCCGCGTCGGCGGGTTCGACGTGGAATCGTTCCCCGTCTGCCACAGCATTCCCGACGGCGTGGGGTACATCCTCCGCTGCGCCGAGGGCGTCTTCGTCCACACGGGCGATTTCAAGATCGACCACACGCCGCCGGACGGTGTTCCGACCGCGATCGACCGCCTGGCCCGCCTCGCGGGCGAGGAGGGGGTGACGGCGATGTTCTCCGACTCCACGAACGTGGAGCGGGAAGGGTACAGTCTGCCGGAGGCGTTCGTGGGCGAGGCGCTCTCCGAAGTGTTCGAGGCGGCGCCCGGCCGGGTCATCGTCGCCATGTTCTCGTCGAACATCCACCGGATCCAGGCGGTGCTCGACGCGGCGTCCCGGCAGGGCCGGCGCGTCGCCCTCGTCGGCCGGAGCATGGTCGGGAACGTGGCCACGGCCCTCGAGCTCGGATGCATGAAACTCCCGAAGCCCGACATCCTGCTTCCCGTCGAGGAGGCGGACGCGCTCCCGCCCGCCCACGTGGCCGTGCTCACCACGGGAAGCCAGGGAGAGCCGCTGTCGGCGCTCACGCTGATGGCCCTCGGCGAGCACAAGTACGTCAAGATCCGCGAGGGGGACACGGCGGTCCTGTCGTCGAAGTTCATCCCGGGAAACGAACGGGCGATCGCGAACGTGATCAACAACCTTTTCCTCGCCGGAGCGGACGTGCTCTACGAGAAGATCTCGGAGGTCCACGTCTCGGGCCACGCAAGCCGGGAAGAGCTCAAGATCATGATCGGCGCGGCGCGCCCGGGACACCTGATCCCGGTCCACGGGGAGATGCGGCACCTCATCAGGCACGCGAAGCTGGCGCGGGAGATGGGGGTTCCCCGCGCCGAGGTCGCCGGAAACGGGGAGATCCTCGAGTTCTCCGGGGGGGCGATGACGCGGGCCGGGCAGGCCGGGGTGGGGCGCCTGTTCGTGGACGGCAAGGGGGTCGGGGACGTGGAGGGGCTCGTGCTCAAGGACCGCTACCACCTGTCGCAGGACGGCCTGGTGATGGTCGTCCTTGCCCTGTCCTCGGGAAGCGGCGAGATCCTGTACGGCCCGGACATCGTGACGCGGGGAGTCGTCACGGAGAACGGCTCGGAGCCGCTCATCGAGGGGGCGCGCGAGACGGTCCTCAAGGTCTGGGAGGAGGCGACCCCCGAGGCGCGCCGGGACCCCGCCGAGATCAAGACGGACATCCGCAAGGCGATGCGCCGCTTCTTCAACAAGCGCCTCGAGCGCAAGCCGGTCATCATCCCGGTCCTTCTGGAGCTTTAGCGTGGGCGAGACCATCAGGAAGGACGCCCTGGCCATCCTGTTCCTGGCGCTCGGGGTGTTCCTCACGGTCGCCCTCATCTCCTTCCACCAGATGGACCCGTCCCTGTCCTCGTGGCGCTCCGCCGCGGCGCCTGTCCGGAACTGGGGCGGGGCGGTGGGAGCGATCCTCGCCGACCTGCTCCTGCAGCTGTTCGGCATCGGGGCCCTCGCCTTCCCCGCCCTCTGCCTCGCTCTCGCGTACTGGACCTTCCGCGGGGACGGGATCGCGGGCAAGTGGAGCCGGGCCGCCGGCGGGATCCTCGGCGTCTGCTCGCTCCTCGGAATCATGAGCTTCTTCGCCGGCCACGTCCGGGTCTTCGACTCGGACGTCTTCCTGCCGGGCGTGGCGGGCCATTTCCTGGGGGTCAACTTCCTCGGGAAGCTGCTGAACAAGGCGGGCGGGCTGATCGCCCTCGCCGCGCTGTTCCTCTTCTCGCTGATGCTGCTGACCGGGCTTCCGCTCCGCGGCCTGCCGTCCCTGTGGCGGAAGGGCGCGGATCCCGGGAAGGTCCGCGCCATGGTCAAGGAGAAGATGGCGCCGAAGAAGGAGGAGTGGGAGCGCGAGGACAAGCAGCCGCGCGAGGCGCCGCCGCCCCGCATCGTGGCCGCGGCGCCGGCCGTCGAATCCGCGCCGCCCCCGCGCGGGGGGGCCGAGTTCGTCCTTCCGTCCCTCGATCTCCTCGAGCCGCCCGGGCCCGGAGGGAACGGCGCGGACGAGGAGTCGCTCCAGCGGAACGCGGACGCCCTGATCGAGAAGCTCCTGCAGCACGGCATCGAGGGGACGATCACCGAGATCCGGACGGGGCCTCTCGTCACGACCTACGAGTTCAAGCCCGCGCCCGGCGTCAAGGCGAACCGGGTCGTCGCCATGGCCGGGGACCTGGCGCTCGCGATGCGGTGCGAGTCGGTCCGCGTGGTTCCGAACATCCCGGGCAAGGGCGCGATGGGGTTCGAGATCCCCAACGAGACGCGGGCCCGAATCGCCCTCCGGGAGCTCCTCGGGTGCCGCGCGTACGCGGAGTCCGAGGCGGCGCTGTCGCTGGCGATGGGCAAGGACATCTTCGGGGAGCCGGTCGTCCGCGACCTGTCGAAGATGCCCCACCTCCTGGTCGCCGGGGCGACCGGGTCGGGCAAGAGCGTGGCGCTCCACAGTCTCATCCTGTCCATCCTCTTCAGGGCCACCCCGGACGAGGTCCGCCTGATCCTCGTGGACCCCAAGATGCTCGAGCTCACGCTCTACGAGGGGATTCCCCACCTGTACCATCCCGTCGTCACCCAGCCGCGGGAAGCCGCCCATCTCCTCAAATGGGCGGTCGGGGAGATGCGCGGGCGCTACCAGCTCATGATGGAGAACGGCGTCCGCCACATCGACGCCTTCAACCAGTTCGTGGAGAAGAGGCAGCGCACCGCGTCGCGGCCGCGCAGCCGGAACGGCTCGGCCGAGGACCTCGCCGTCCTCCCTTACATCGTCATCATCATCGACGAGCTGGCCGACCTCATGATGACGAGCGCGTCGCGGCGCGAGGTCGAGGATTCGATCACCCAGCTCACCCAGATGGCGCGGGCGGCGGGGATCCATCTCGTCTTCGCAACCCAGCGGCCCTCCGTGGACGTCCTCACGGGCGTCATCAAGGCGAACTTCCCGTCCCGGGTCTCCTTCAAGGTGGCCTCCCAGTTCGACTCCCGGACGATCATCGACCAGGCGGGCGCCGAGACGCTCCTGGGCTTCGGGGACATGCTCTTCCTCCAGCCGGGAGTGGGCGGGATCGTCCGCGTTCACGGCCCCTTCGTGGGGGAGGGCGAGATCCAGAGGGTCGTCGCCCATCTCCGCTCGCAGGGGGCGCCCGTGTACGAACCGTCGATCACGGCGGCTCCGCTCGAGGAGGGGGAGCGCGATCCTTCCCGGGACGAGAAGTTCGACGAGGCGGTCGACGAGGTGGTCCGGGCCCGGCGGGCCTCGGTGTCGATGCTCCAGCGCCGCCTCCAGATCGGGTTCAACCGGGCCGCCCGCATCATCGAGGAGATGGAACGGCAGGGGATCGTGGGACCCTCCGAGGGCGGGAAGCCCCGCGAGGTCTACGTGACCCGGAACGAGTGACGGGTCGGGGGAATCGTTATTC
>JBLNEU010000061.1:0-3380 GCA_050263015.1 Deltaproteobacteria bacterium
CGGGAATTTCCTGCCGTCCGTCACACCTTCAACCTCGTTCCGTCCCTGCTCATCCAGGTGCGCGACTACGTCGAGAACGGCGCCGAGGACGCGTTCCTGGCGGTTTCGAGGAAGAACGCGCTCGACCTGAGCCGGGAGGAAGAGACGTTCATCCTCCGGAACTTCTTCTCGGCGTTCGCCCCGACGATGATCCTGCCCCAGGCGCGGTACGCCGAGCTTTACCACCGGCGGGAGTCGGCCCTGCGGGCCATCGGGAAGCCGGGAGCGCCCGGAGGATACGGCGCCTCGGAGTACACGGACCTCATGACCCTGTTCAACCTGGCCTGGTTCCACCCGATCCACCGGGAGGAGGATGACGACCTTGCACGCCTGTGGCGCAAGGGCCGGGGGTTCACGGAACGGGAAAAGGCGATCGTGCTCGACCGGCAGCGCGACATCATGGCGGACGTCATCCCCGAATACCGGAAGCTGCTGGACGAGGACCGGGGGGAGCTCTCGTCGACGCCGATGTACCATCCGATCCTGCCGCTTCTCGTCGACAGCCGGGCCGCCCAGGACGCCCTTCCCGGCGCGCCGCTCCCGAATCTCCCGTTTGCGAGCCCGACCGATGCGGTCGAGCAGCTTCGGCGGGGGAGGGAGGAGTTCCGGCGGATGTTCGGGAGGTACCCGGCCGGCCTGTGGCCGTCGGAAGGCTCGGTCAGCCCGCCGGTCCTCGAGATGGCGGCGCGGGCCGGTTTTTCCTGGACGGCGACCGACGAGATCCTTCTCTCCCGGGTCCTGGCGAAATCGGTGCGCCGGGACGCCGAGGGGATCCCCGTCGAGCCCGAGTGGCTCTATCATCCGTACAATGCCCACACGCCCGGCGGCCCCCTCGCGGTCTTCTTCCGCGACCACCACCTGTCCGACCTGATCGGGTTCGAGTATTCGCGCTGGGACGCGGCCGACGCGGCAAACAATTTCACCCACAACCTCTCCCTGATCTACAAGCGGCTCGCCGCCATTCCGGCGCATTCCCGGGAGGAGTCTTATGTCGTTCCGGTCGTCCTGGACGGGGAGAATGCGTGGGAGTATTACCACGATTCCGGACGCATTTTTCTCAGATTCCTCATGGAACGGCTGACCACGCTTGCGTCCGAGATATCATGCATCACATTCAGTGAAGCACTTGAACTTATTAATTATAAAGTTCCTTTGCCATCAGTTCCGACCGGCTCGTGGATCGACGGGACGTTCAACATCTGGATCGGACACGCCGAGGACCACGCGGCCTGGGAGATGCTCGCCCGTGCGAGATCGCTCTGGGAGGCGCGGCTCGAGGAACTCCGCAGGACCGGCCATGGAGATCATCCCGTCCTCGCGGAAGCTTACGAACATCTGCTGGTCGCCGAGGGGTCCGACTGGTGCTGGTGGTACGGCGACGACCATTTCACGCCCCACGCCGCGGAGTTCGATCGGCTCTTCCGCCACCAGGTCAAGGCCGTCTACAGGGCATTGGGGGAGACTCCACCCGACATACTCGATATTCCGATCATCCGCCCCGACAGGATGCCTGCGGGGAAGAACTACCTGGCGAGCCCGAGGAACTATATCCGGCCGAAGATCGACGGAAAGGTCACCTCGTATTTCGAATGGAGCGCCGCCACGCAGTACCATCCAAGCCCCGAGTTCGGAGCCATGCATCGCTCCGGCTACGGTCTCCTGGCAAGCCTCTATTACGGGTTCGAGAAGACCCGCCTATTTCTGCGCGTCGATTTCCATGCCAGCGTGTTCGAGAGCAGGGTCCCCGTTCAGGTCGAGATCGTTTTCACCAGTAAAAACAAAAAGCTGGAAGTCGTCATCCCGCCGGACGATTCCGCGGCGTCGGCCTCGCTCCGCCCGGTCGACGAAGCGCGCAACCGGGCCGGCGCGGCGTCCGAGGGACCGGGTCCGGACGACCTCGAGGCGTCGTTCCACAAGGTCCTCGAAATCGGAATTCCCTTTCGGGAGCTGGGGTGCGCCGGCGACGACAGAATCGAATTCTTCATCACCCTGAACCATGCGGGATCGATCGGGGAGCGGTGGCCAATGTACGGCAGCTTTACGGCGGAGCTTCCCGGAAAGGATTTCGAAGAGCGCATGTGGGAGGCGTGACGAAACGTCCCCGGTGCCCGCCCCATCCCCCGTCCACGCCCCGTGGACGTCTATTCCAGGATCAGATCCGCCCCCGTATAAAGTTTCCGCAATATTTGTCGATAAGTCTTGGGGCGTTAAGGGAGACGATCGCCCGGTGGGAGGTGGCCCCGATATGGAAAAGAGCACGTCGGACGCTCGGCCGTCCAGGAGCGGCGGCGCCGAAGCCGCGAAGGGCGGAAAATTTCTCACGTTCCTGCTTGGAGCGGAGTCCTACGGGATCGACATCCTGAAGGTCCAGGAGATCATCGGGATCATGCCCATTACCCGCGTGCCGCGGACGCCGGACTTCATCCGGGGCGTCATCAACCTGCGCGGCAAGGTTTTCCCGGTGATCGACCTCCGCCTCAAGTTCGGCATGGATGCGGCGGCCCAGACCGGCAGAACATGCATCATCGTCGTGCAGATCGACCGGACCGACTCGCTGTTCACGACGGGGCTGATCGTCGACGAGGTCTCGGAGGTGATCGACATCCGGACGGACCAGATCCAGGATCCCCCGTCCTTCGGCGAAAACATCGACACCGACTACATCCTGGGAATGGGGAAGTGCGACGACAGGGTCATCCTCCTCCTGCACATCGACTGGGTGCTGTCGCGGGAGGAGATCTCGGCAGTGGTCCAGGTCGCCAACTGAGAGGGGTCCGGTTCCGCAGATTCCGCCGGAGGTGAAGGCGTGTCCAAGAGCGTGAAACTGAGCGTCAAGCTGATCGCCAACTTCGGGATCCTGCTCCTGATCCTGGTGGCGGCCGTGTTCCTCTTCAGGAACTCGAGCAACGACATGAACCGGAAGGTCAAGGGAGTCCTGGACGTCGAGATCGCCATCGCGGGCGGCGGGCGGAGCATGGAACTGGCGGCGGCGCGCTGCCGGACCTTCGAAAAGGAGTTCCTCCTCACCCGGAACCGGACGCTCGTCGCGGACGCGGACGGCGCGGTCGCCGCGCTGAAGGCGGAGGCCGGCCGCGTCTCCGCGCTGGCCAGGGAGGCCGGGTACGTCGAGATCTCGGACAAGGCCTTGAAGACGGCGACGCTGGCGGACGGCTTCCAGAGGGACTTCACCGCGGTCGCGGCGGCGGCGGACCGCAAGGGGCTGGATCGCGGCTCCGAAGCGGTCGGACGGCTCGACGACTCGTCGCGCGGCATGGAAGCGGCGGCCCGCGAGATCTCGACGAAGGCGGGCGAGATCGCGGACGCCAGGGGCAGGTCGGTGC
>JBLNEU010000062.1:0-3042 GCA_050263015.1 Deltaproteobacteria bacterium
CTCACGGGTCATCGCAGACGACCCGGATAACGAGGAGGCGTATCTTCACCTCGCGACGCTGTACCACGAAAAGGGGGAGTTCGGGAAGGCGGAGGAAACCCTTTCCGCCCTTATCGTCAGGAATCCCGAATCGTTTCTCGCCTATTACTACCGGGGCCGCCTGCAGGCGATGCGGAAAAATTTCGACGACGCCCTGGAGGATTTCGACAAGTCCCTGTCCCTGCAACCTTCGTTCGACAGCGCCCTCGTCGACTCGGGCGGGGTCCTGGAGATCCTGGGAAAGCCCGCGGAGGCGGAAAAGCGGTATCGGCGGGCGCTGGAGATGTCGCCGAACAACCCGTTCATCCGGGAGCGGCTGGGCCGAGTCCTGATCCTGGAAAACAAGATCGACCAGGCGCTCGACCAGTACGAGGCGCTCAAGAAATTCTCCAGCAACAATGTGGACTTCCGGACGAAACTGGGCCTGCTCTACCTGGAACAGGACCGGTACGACGATGCGATCAACGAGTTCCGCTTCGTCCTGTCGGCGCAGCCGCAGAATACCCAGGCGGCCTTCTTCCTGGGCACCACGTACGAAGAGAAGGGGATGCTGCCGGAAGCGCAGGAGCAGTATCGGAGCATCCCGGAATCGTCCCCGGTCTACCGCGACGCGATGCTGCATCTGGCGATGACGCTCGGACACCAGAAGAAAATCGACGAGGCGATCGAGGTGACCCGGAAGCTCCGGGTGAAATTCCCGGAGGACGTCGAACTGATGGTGTTCCTCGGGGGGCAGTTCGAGGAGGCGAAAAAGTACGAGGAGGCGGCCGGCATCCTCGCGGAAGCGGTCTCGAAGGACCCGAAGAACGCCTCGGCGCACTTCGCCCAGGGCGTCGTCTACGACAAGATGGGGAACTTCGAGAAGATGGTCGCGTCGATGGAGATGGCGATCGAGATCGACCCGCAGAACGCCGTCGCGCTCAACTACCTGGGATACACGTATGCCGACCGGAACATGAAGCTCAAGGAGGCCGAATCGCTGATCCTCCGCGCGCTGGAGATCCGGCCCAACGACGGTTACTTCCTCGACAGCCTGGCCTGGGTGCACTACCGGGAGGGAGACTTCCAGCGCGCCGAAAAGGAGCTGCGGCAGGCGCTGACGCTCGTCCCCGACGACCCCGTGGTGCTCGAACACCTGGGGGACGTTCTCCTGAGCGACGGGAAGGGGGTCGAGGCGGCCGTCTATTTCGAGAGCGCGATCGCGAAGGGCCACGATAAGCCGGAGGAGATCCGCAACAAGCTGAGCCGCGCGCGGAAGGAGGGCCCTCCCTCCAAATGAGGAGAGAAGCGGACTGACTCGTTTCCTCGCAACGGCCTTCGGACTCGCGTCGGCGATTCTCCTGGCGGCCGGGTGCGCTCCCGCCCTTCATCGGCTCGCGGTGGACGAGGCCAGGGGAGCGCGGGAGCTCTTCGAGGCTTCCGCCACGTATTCCTTCCCCTTCGAAGCTTCCTATTCCGGTGTGGCCGAAATTTCCGGCCGCGTGTACCCGTTCATCGCGGGGGTGAATTCGCGCGCCGCTGCGGAGGAGACCGTCGGTCTCTACGACCCGGCGGGGAACCCCGTCCTGTTCCTCGCGAACGACGGGACGCGGATCACGGTTTCCCGGGGGCCGGCCGCGGGCGAGTTCCCTCCGCCGGACCTCCCCCCGGTTCCCGCGGGGCCCGTCTCGCTCGGGCGGATCCTCGCCGGGGCGCCCGGATACGCCGTGACGGATGGGAAGGTGGGCGGGACGCGAAAAGGCGAGTGGGTTCTCGAGGACGGGCGGCAAAGGCTCTTTTCCGATCCGTCGCACAGGATCCTATCGCGCGCGGAATACGATTTCCGGGGAAAGCGCGTCACGGTTTCCTACCCGGGAAGGGAGGCGCCGGGGCCTCCCTCCCTGGTGGCGGTCGAAGGTTTCGGGTTGAAGATCCTGCTGCGGAGGGACGTGCCATGAGACGCTTTACGATCGCCGTGCTCGCCGTCCTCTTGTCCGTCGGGATCGCCTCCCTGCTCGCCGGGTGCGCCGGAGAGAAGAAGGAGAGCGACGGTAAAATCCCCGGAGGGCCATCCGGCGCCGCCTACGGCGACGCCATCGTGGAAGGCAGCATCGGCGACGTCAGCGGGTTCATTTCCGCCGTGACGAGCGACCAGCCTTCCCACGCCGCCGCCGGATTCGTATTCAACGGCCTCGTTCGATACGACAAGGACCTGAAGCTCGAGGGGGAACTGGCCGAATCGTGGGAGGTCTCCAAGGACGGGAAGAAGATCACCTTCCGGCTCCGGAAAAACGTCAAGTGGCACGACGGCGCGCCGTTCACCTCCGACGACGTCCTGTTCACGTACAGGAAGATGATCGACCCCAAGACCCCTACCGCCTACGCGGAGGATTTCAAGCAGGTCTCGCGGGTCTCCGCCCCCGATCCCCATACGTTCATCGCCGAATACGACAGGCCGTTCGCGCCCGCGCTTGCTTCCTGGGGGATGCACATCCTGCCGAAGCATCTTCTCGACAAGTATCCCGACATCTCCAAAAGCCCCCAGAACAAGAGGCCGGTCGGCACGGGGCCGTACCGGTTCCTGGAATGGAAAACGGGGGAGAAGGTCGTTTTCGAGGAGAACCCGGACTATTTCGAAGGGCGGCCCTACATCTCCCGGGTCGTCGTCCGCGTCATCCCGGATTCCGCGACGATGTTCCTGGAGCTGAAATCCGGCGGCATCGATTACATGGGGATGACCCCCGTCCAGTTCACCCGGCAGACCGGAACCGCGGAATTCAAGGACTCCTTCAACAAGTACCGTTATCTTTCCTTCGGGTACACGTACCTCGGTTTCCGGTTGAATCACCCGTTCTTCTCGGACAGGAAAGTCCGGCAGGCGATCTCCCACGCGATCAACAAGAAGGAGATCATCGACGGCGTCCTCTTCGGCCTCGGGCAGGAAGCCACGGGGCCGTACAAGCCCGGCACCTGGGCGCACAACCCCGATGTGAAGAAGTTCCCGTTCGACGCTGGGAAAGCGAA
>JBLNEU010000063.1:0-3094 GCA_050263015.1 Deltaproteobacteria bacterium
CCACCTGTCCCGCGCGCGTGATCTCGCGGTTTCCGATGCAGGAGGCGTTGAGGAGGTAATTGAATTCGATCCCCGCCGAGCGAGCCTGCCGCACGTGCTCCGCGAGCCGTTTCCGCGTCACGGGGGCCAGCTGGTACGGCGCCCGCCCCCCGCCCACGGCATCCTCCCGGAGTTTCCCGAAGATCTCCACGACGGGATACTCCTTGATCGATTCGACAAGGAGCGGGTCGAAATTCGTGGCGACGCTCAATCTCATGGGATCCTCCTGGACTTCCCTTTCATCCGGTTACGGCCCGATGCGCCTCGAGCAGGGCCATCTCGACGGTCAGCCCCGGGCCGAACGCCATGGCGCAGACCGTTTCGACCTCGCTGCGGGACGGGCGCTCCAGGATGTTGCGGAGGACGAAGAGAATGGACCCGCTGCTCATGTTGCCGTAATCGCCGAGCACCTCCCGGGAGGCGATGACCTGCTCCGGGCCCAAGTCCAGGGACCTCTGGACCTGGTCGATGATCGCCCTTCCGCCCGGGTGGACCGCCCAGGTTTCCACGTCGGTCGATGCAATGCCGCTCGCTACGAGGGACGGCTCGATGAACTCCCGAATATTGGCTCCGATGATTTTGGGCACGTAGCTGGACAGGGCGATGTCGAAGCCGCGATCGCCGATGCTCCATGCCATATCCCCCTCGCCGGCGGGAACGAGCGCGGAGTGGAAATCTCCGAGCCGGTAGGCGCTTCGGCCGGGGGCCGGTTCACGGGCGCTGACGATCGCAGCGCCTGCGCCGTCGGCGAAGAGGGAGTTGGCCAGGAGGGAATCCTCCGTTCCGATCATCTGCAGGTGCAACGAGCAGAGTTCGAGGCAGAGAACCAGGACCACGGCCTCGGGCCGGGCCAGGCAAAACTGCGCCGCCATTCGCATTGCGGGAAAGGCGGCATAACAGCCCATGAATCCCAGGTGATAGCGCTGGGTGGAATAGGGCATGCACAGGTCGCGGACGATATGGTAGTCGGGCCCCGGATTATAGAAGCCCGTGCAGGACGCGGTGACGACGTGCGTGACGTCCTTCGGACCGATTCCGGGACAGCGGTCGAGGATTTTTTTGGCAAGCGCCACCGACATGGACCTGGACTCGCGGGTGAAAATATCGTTGCGAGCCGCGGTTCCCGGCCCCTGCGGGAGCGTATCCGGTCCGGTCTTGAAGAATCCGGACCCCTCGTTCCCGTCGAAGTTCGTGATCACGGAGTGGCGCTTTTCGATCCCCGACTGCCGGTAAAGCACGCGAAGAATTCTCCTCGTCCGATCGTCCTTGAACCACTCCTGCATCTTCCGACAGGCCTGTTCCTGGGTGAAGGAGAACTCGGGAAGGATCGTATCGATTCGATGGACCCATACCGGCATAGGTCGTGCCTCCGATGCCCGTCCTTTCGCAGGCGGGATTATCTCGTTGGTTCTGCTTCCAGCCGGAAGGCCGCGTTGACCTCAACCTTGTCGCCGACCCGGATGGCGCCGAACAGCACCGCCGGCGGTCTGAGATTGTAGGATTTCAACGATACGGGGAAACTCACGTCGAAGGTCACTCGTCCGGAGGTTTCCCGAAGGTTGCGGACGGTCGCCTGGATCTTGTGCTCGATGTCTCGGATCTTCAAGCTGATTTCCACATTCCCCTCCCCGTTCGGGCCGTTCCGCATTTGTTGACTGAGCTTGTCCGGGTCGAGTGCGGAAAGGACGGCCCGGACGTGCGGGAACTTGTCGTACTCGAACATCTCCCGCATCTGCTTATCCCGTTTCCCGTTCTTCGTGTCCATCTCCTCGACGGGGACGGCGATTTCCACGCCGCGGAGATTCCTCCCTTCGTCTGTGCCGCCGGAGACGTTCACCGGAAAGGGCTGGCAGCGGGCCGTCCCGGAAAAGTCATGCAGCGTCGAGGTGCCCAGGAATCGGATATCGCAATTGCCCTTGAGATTCTCGGCGCTTGCAGCGGAAACGAGCGCCAGCAGGAGAAAGGCGGCGATGCGCGCTCTCATGGAGGTTGCGTCCTCGATTCCAGGATTCCCCCGGATCTTAGACGCCTGATCATGGGTAAACCATTCACCCGGGAGCCTATCCGGCGATGTACTCCCGGATCTTTTCGAGGAATTGAGCGTCGATCGGGCGGGGCCTCCCCGCCGCGTAATCGTACATCACCTGGACCGTTTCGGCTTCCGTGAAGACCCGCCCGTCGCGGGGGTCGAAGAGCTCGCACCGGAACCGGAAGGAGCTTCGTGTGACGTCGGTCACGTGCATCCGGAGGCGGACAGCGTCGCCGAGAAGGATGGGGATCCGGTACCGGACGTTCACCTCGGCGAGAATGAACGGGATGTCCTCGACCTTCCGCCGGTCGAAGAGTTCGAAGAAAAACTTCAACCTTCCCAGCTCCAGAAGCGTCAACGTCACGGCGTTGTTCAAGTGCCCCATGGCGTCGATGTCGCGAAATCGCAGCGGAAGATCGGTCTCGTAGGACTTCGGGGGGGGTGCCGGCGGAATCCGTCGGAACGGCTCGCCGAAACGTCCGAGGAAGGCGATCTCGCCGATTTCCTTCCGGACGCTGGGCCTTTCGTCCTTCTTCCGCGTCTCCTCGTCCAGGTCTTCCCGCCTTCCCGGGTACCCGACGGCGACGACGGCGATCGGGCGGAAGTCCTCGGGCATGGAAAGCGCCGCTTTCAGGGGCGCTTCCTTCCACCCCGCCATCGGGTGCACGAGGAGCCCCTGGTCCACCCCCCGGTAAAGGAGGCTCATCGTGGCCAGGCCCGTGTCGTGCAGATAGTACTCGCGGCTCTCGACGACGGACCCTTCTTCCTTCCGGGCGCCGCTCACGATCAGGACGGGCGCCTTCTTCGCCCAGGCGTTGCCCCGGGAGAGCGCCTCCTCCAGCGCCGGCCGTTCGGGAGCGCCCTTCTCCACGACCAGGTAACGCCAAGGTTGCCGGTTGTCGGAGGATGGCGAGCCTCTTGCCGCCTCGAGCATCCGCTCGATCTTCTCCGGCTCCACCGGCCGGTCCGCGAACGCCCGGAGGCTTCGCCTCGCTGCAAGGATTTTCTGGAAGTCCACGCGATGCC
>JBLNEU010000064.1:0-3955 GCA_050263015.1 Deltaproteobacteria bacterium
CGAATGCCGAGATCGTCCGCTGCTCGGGGTCCCAGTTCGACCCGGAGATCGTCGCGCTCTTCCTCCACGTCCAGGGGCACATCGATATTCCCGCCGACATTGTCCTTCCCGAAGGACTGGATACGCGCATCTTCGAGGCCGGGGCAAGCCCCGCGTAAGGCGGCCGTCGTCGCGTTTCCGCGTTTCCTCCGGGAAGCGGTCGCCGGTATAATCGGAAGGCCCCATATCGTCTTCTTGAGGAGAGTCGATGAGCCGGGACACCGGGGTCGGAGGCCGGTACCTGACCGACGCGGAGCGCGAAGAACTGCTGCGGATCGCCCGGCGGGCGGCCACGACCTGGCTGCGCGAGGGACGGGTCCCGGAAGAGACTCCGGCATCGGACAGGCTCAACGCGCCGGGAGCGGCTTTCGTGACGCTGACCGAAATGGGGCGGCTGCGGGGCTGCATCGGATACACGGAGGCGCGGGCTCCGCTCTACCGGACCGTCCAGGAATGCGCCGTGGCGTCGGCGACGGAGGACCCCCGTTTTCTTCCGGTGACCGCGGACGAGATGGGGGCGGTGCGGATCGAGATCTCCGTGCTGACCCCGCTGCTTCCGATACGCCCCGACGCGGTGGACGTCGGGGTCCACGGGTTGATGGTGAAACGCGGCGGGCGCCGGGGGCTCTTGCTCCCCCAGGTGCCCGCGGAACACGGCTGGGACCGGGAGAAGTTCCTGTCGCAGGTGTGTGCCAAGGCAGGGCTTCCCGGCAACGCGTGGCGGACGGGCGCGGAACTCTATTCCTTCACGGCCGAGGTGTTCGGGGAGAAGGCGGGCGACGCTCCTTGAGCTTCGCCTTGAGGACCTTGCCCTGGCTGTTCCGCGGGAGGGACGGGACGATCTCGATCGACCGGGGAACCTTGAAGGGCGCCATGTTCTCCCTGCAATGGGCGAGAAGCGCCTCCGGTTCGGCCTTCGCTCCCGCCCTCGGCACCACGACGGCCGCGGGGATTTCGCCCCACGTGTCGTCGGGCCTTCCGACCACGGCGACCTCGGCGACGGCGGGGTGCTCCGCGAGGACGTTCTCGATCTCCTTCGGGTAGACGCAGATCCCTCCGATCATCAGCGTGTCGCGCTTCCGGTCCACGATGTAGACGTAACCGTCGTCGTCGACGGAAGCCAGGTCCCCCGTGTACAGCCACCCGTCCCTGAGGACTTCCGCGGTGAACCCGGGGTCGCCGAAGTAGCCCAGGAAGACGTTCGGCCCCCGCGCGATCACCTCCCCCACCTCGTGGGGTCCGATGTCCCGGCCACGGTCGTCGACGACCCGGACTTCCACGCCGACGGCTTCCTTCCCCACCGACGTCAGCCTGCGGATCGATGCGACGCTCTCGTCCGGCGCGTGATCCTCCGCGTGCAGGAACGTGAGGACTCCGGACGACTCGACCTGCCCGTACGAGCGGACCAGGTCGCACCGGAAGAACCGTGCCGCCCGCCTGAGCAGGTCGATGTTGACGAAGGGACCGCGGTAGACGATCTTCCGAAGCGTGGCGATGTCGTACCGCGACGCGTCGGGAAGGTCGAGGATCTGGGCCATCATCGTCGCCGTGAACAGGGCGTGCGTGACCCTGTTCCGCGCGATCGCCCGCAGCGCCTCCCCGGGCTCGAACTCCCTCATGAGGACGACCGTCGCCCCGACGAGGAGAAACCGCAGCAGCCGCCCGGTTCCCAGCATCACCGGAAGGGGGGAGCAGGACAGGAAGATGTCCTCGGGCGACAGGCCGAGCTCGAGCGCCGCCGAGGCGGCCGCGGCCGCAAGATTCCGGTGGGAGAGCATCGCGCCCCGGGGCTGTCCCGACGTGCCCCCGGCGTAGACCTGGAGCACCACGTCCGCGTCGCTCCCCGGCCCCGCGGGGCGCGCCGGTCCGCCCGGCGCCCCGGACGCCCCGAGATGCGGGTGGCCGGGGAGAGCCCGGTCCACGCAGAGACATCGCGTCTCCGTCGCGAGGCCCCCGCGGATCGCGTCCGTGACGCCCGCGAATTCCGACTCGAACAGGAGGAATCGCGCGTCGGCGTCCGCGATGATCGTCGAAAGTTCCCGGGCGATGAGCAGGGGGTTCAGGGGCACAAGGACCGCGCCCGCCTGCGCCACGGCGAACAGGAGCTCCACGTAGAGCGGGGAGCTCCGCGTCAGGACCGCGACCCGGTCGCCCCCCCGGACGCCCTGCGCCCGCAGGGCCTCCGCGTACGCGTCGGCTCCGCGCGCGAGGTCCCGGTAGGTGAGCGCGGCCCCGTCCGCGACGATCGCCGTGCGTCCGGGCCGGACGCGCGCACCGTGAGCCAGGATGTCGCCGAGAAGCACCCGCACCTCCGTCGTTCCTGCCTTGCCGCAGGGGACACAGCGTATAATATTACGGTTCGGGCGTAAAGCGACAACGGCGAGACAGGGACGAATCGGGGCGGCGGACCATGGAACCGGACGAGATGGAAATCTACCCCATCGAGCACAAGGGGAAGGTCTACAACATCATCACGGCGGCGGACATGACGTTCCGCGAGGTCCGGGGGATGCTGGACTGGCTGGACGGCCACGGCGCCTTCGCGCCCGTCCCGGACGACGGGTTCATCGGCCCGGGACGACTGTTCACCCTCGCCGTCGAGGGAGTCACGCTCGAGGTCGACGTCCAGGGGTATGAAGTGGTCGTCTACAGGCGAATCCCGTAGATGGCCGGCGAACGACGATCCGCGGCACGCAAGACGCCCGCGCCGGCGCGGGTCGTCCTCGATTTTCTCGCGCATGCCTATCCCGACGCGCGGATTCTCCTCGACCACGGAAACCCGTTCGAGCTCCTCGTCGCGACCGTTCTCGCCGCCCAGTGCACCGACGAGCGGGTCAACGGGGTGACCCCGGCGCTTTTCCGCCGCTGGCCCGGCCCGGCGTCGCTCGCCGCCGCCGGCCAGGCGGAGCTGGAGCGGGCCGTGCGTCCGACCGGCTTCTTCCGGAACAAGGCGAAGGCGCTGCGGGGGCTGGCCGCGGCGCTCGCGGAGAAGCACGGCGGGAAGGTCCCGGCGACGATGGAGGAGCTCGTGGCGCTTCCCGGGGTGGGACGAAAGACGGCCTCGATCATCCTGGGCGCATGCTTCGGGGCCGACGCCCTTCCCGTGGACACGCACGTGGGGCGGGTGGCGTACCGGCTCGGGCTGACGGCATCGAAGGAGCCGGGACGCATCGAGGCCGACCTCGCCCGGGTCGTTCCGGAGGGGAGGCGGTGGGAGTTCGCCGCGCGCCTCGGATGGCACGGGCGACGGCTCTGCGTCGCGCGCAAACCCCGCTGCTCCGCGTGCGGGCTGTCTTCGGTGTGCCCGAAGGCCGGCGTTTAGCCCGGCCTGGCGCTGCGGAATTCCGTCCGGTCAGGCAGCCGAGACGAGGACGAATTGCGTTTCCCCCGCCGAGGCGTTCCTCCAGCGGTACGGCGTGCTTCCGCGGAAGTAAAGGCTGTCGCCCTCTCCGAGGTGGATGACGTTCCCGTTCGTCTCCACGTCCAGCGTTCCCCTGATCACGAGCAGGAAATCGTCGCCGTGACGGTTGACAGGGTCGTCGCCGCTCGTGCCGCCGGGGGCAACGACCCCGATCATCGGCAGGAAACGCTGCCCCGGCACGCCCGACGCCAGGCTCCGGAGGTCGATGCCCGGGAACTGCGCCGCGGCCCGCTCCCTTCCGCCCGCCCGCGTGACGACGTACGCGATGTCCGACTCCCCGAGGAGGTTCGAGAGCGACTCGCCCAGCGCCTTGCCGATGTTCGCCAGCGTGTTCACGGTGGGCGACGACACGTTTCGCTCGATGGCGCTGATGGCGGTCGCCGACATCCCGCTCCGTTCGGAAACGTCCTGCAGGGTCAGGCCTTTCCGCTTCCGGATGCTCTTGATCCGGTTTCCGATGTCGATCATGGGACTTCTCACCCCCCTGTTCTTCAT
>JBLNEU010000065.1:0-3813 GCA_050263015.1 Deltaproteobacteria bacterium
TGGACCTTCGCGCCGCCCGCGGCCAGCACCTGCATGAGGGCCGCCGTCTCCGTGGTGACGTGGAGGCACGCGGCGATCCGGACCCCCTTCAGCGGCCTCTGCCGGGCGAACCGGTCGCCGATCGCCTGGAGGACCGGCATGTCCTTCTTCGCCCATTCAATGCGGCTCCGGCCCGCTTTCGCGAGGCGGATGTCCCTGATGTCGCTTCCCGTCCCGCGCCCCATCGCCGAAGTCTCCCTTCCCGCCGCCCTAAAGTCCCGCCTTGCGGCGGAGCGTCGCGGCCTTGTCCGTCCTCTCCCACGTGAACTCCGGCAGCTCCCGCCCGAAGTGGCCCAGGGAGGCGGTCTTCCGGTAGATGGGCCGGAGCAGGTCGAGCGTCTTGATGATCATCGCCGGCCGCATGTCGAACGTGTCGCGGACGAGCGTTTCGATCTTGCGCTCCGGAACCGCCGCCGTGCCGAACGTCTCGACCATGACCGACACGGGCTCGGCCACGCCGATCGCGTAGGCCAGCTGGAGCTCGCACTTTCGGGCAAGGCCGGCCGCCACCACGTTCTTGGCGACGTAACGCGCCATGTACGCCGCGCTCCGGTCCACCTTGGAAGGGTCCTTGCCGGAGAACGCCCCGCCGCCGTGGCGGCTGTAGCCGCCGTAGGTGTCGACGATGATCTTCCGGCCGGTCAGCCCGGTGTCGCCGTGCGGCCCCCCCACGACGAAGCGGCCGGTGGGGTTGATGAAGAACTTCACGCGGGGCGACAGGAGCCGCTTCGGAATCGACTTCCTGACGACTTCCTCGACGATCCCCTCGGTCAGGTCCTTCCGTCCCACCTCGGAGGCGTGCTGGGCCGAACAGACGACGGCGGTCACCTCCCGCGGGACGCCGTCCACGTAGCGCACCGTCACCTGGCTCTTGCCGTCGGGCCGCAGCCACGGGAGCACGCCCTTTTCACGCGCCTCGGTCAGGCGTCCGCAGATCCGGTGCGCGAACGCGATCGGCATCGGCATCAGCTCCTTCGTCTCGTCGCACGCGAACCCGAACATCATCCCCTGGTCGCCGGCGCCCTGCTTCTCCACGGCCCCCCGGTCCACCCCGCGGGCGATGTCCGGCGACTGGCGGTCGATGGCCGCCACGATCGCGCAGTTGTGCGCGTCGAACCCCCTGGCGTTGCCGGTGTAGCCGATGTCGATGATGGTCCCGCGCACGAGGGCGGCGAGGTCCAGCATCGCCGTCGTGGTGATCTCCCCGGCCACCATGACGAGGCCCGTCGTCACCATCGTCTCGCACGCGACGCGGCCCCTCGGGTCCTGGCGGATGATCTCGTCGAGGACCGCGTCGGAGATCTGGTCCGCCACCTTGTCGGGGTGTCCCCCGGTCACCGACTCCGATGTGAACAGGAATTCGCCCATGCCGTGCCGCTCCTCCGCGGAAGATTGAAAAACCTTGGAATTATACGTCAGAAACGCTCTTCGGGGAACAACTCTTCGAGCTTCTTGAGGAGGGCCTTCCCGATCTCTTCGGCCGTCGCGCGCAGGAGGAGGTCCCCGACGAATTCCCTGGCCTCGTAGGCCGACGACTTCCGGATGATCCTCTTGACGCGGGGGATCGAGGTGGCGTTCATGCTGAACTCGTCCAGCCCCAGGCCGAGGAGGACGTAGGCGTACAGAGGCTCCCCCGCCATCTCCCCGCACATCGACACCCTGATCCCGGCGTCGTGTCCCGCCCCGACGATTCTCCGGATCAGCCGGAGGATCGCCGGGTGGAGGGGCTCGTACAGGTACGAGACGTGCTCGTTGACCCTGTCGATGGCGATGGCGTACTGGATGAGGTCGTTCGTCCCGATGCTGAAGAAGCCGGCCTCCTTCGCGAGCAGGTCCGCGATGAGCGCGGCCGAGGGGGTCTCGATCATGATGCCGACGGGCATCTCCTTGTCGAAGGCGAGTCGCTTCTTCCTCAGCTCCGCCTTCGCCTCGTCGACGATCGCCATCGCCGCGCGCAGTTCCCCGACCCCCGAGATCATCGGGAACATCATGCGGACGTTCCCGTACGTGGATGCGCGGAGGATGGCCCGGATCTGGCTCCTGAAGATGTCCTTCTCCCTGAGGCAGAACCGGATCGCCCGCAGCCCCATCGCCTGGTTCATCTCGTCGGCGAGCTCGATCTGCGAGGCGAACTTGTCGCCGCCGAGGTCGAAGGTCCGGATCGTGACCGGGTGACGGGGGAATTTCTCGGCCACCCGGCGGTACGTCTGGAAGTGCTCCTCCTCGGACGGGAGATCCTTCCGGTTGAGGAAGAGGAACTCCGTCCGGTACAGCCCGATCCCCTCGCCGCCGCTGCGCATCGCCCCGTCGGCCTCCTCCGGGAACTCGATGTTGGCGAGGAGGGAGAGCGCCTTGCCGTCCCGGGTCACGGCGGGCAGACGCGCGAACCGCGCCAGGTCCCGGACCCGGACCGAGTATGCCTTCTTCTTCTCGGCGTACTCGCGGATCGCGTCGGGGGTGGGGCGGAGGATCACGACCCCCTCCTCCCCGTCCAGGACGACCTCCTCGCTCTCGGAGAACTCCTCGGTCAGCCGTTCGAGGCCGACGACGGCCGGGATGCCGAGGGAGCGGGCCGTGATCGCGGTGTGCGACGTCTTGCTCCCGACGTCGGTGGCGAACCCGAGGACGTGACTCCGCAGGATCTGCGCCGTGTCGGCCGGGGAGAGGTCGTGGGCGATGACGACGACGGGCTCCGCGATGGCCGCGACGGTGTCGAGCGGCCGGCCGGCGAGGTTCTCGAGCACGCGGTGGCCGATCTGCCGCAGGTCGTTCCCCCGCTCCCGGAGATACTGGTCCTCGATGCGGTGGAACGTCTCGAGCAGGCCCTGGAGGACCTTGTTGAAAGCCCAGTCCGCCTTGAACTGGTTCTCCCGGATGAGGCGGACGGTCTGGTCGACCAGCATCGAGTCCTCGAGGAGCGCCAGGTGGACGGACAGTATCTGGTAGTGCTCCGAGGACTGGTTCTTCACCCCCTCCCGGATCCCGCGGATCTGCTCCTTGGACCGGGCCACGGCCCGGAGGAACGCGGCGACCTCCTCGTCCGTGTGCTCGCGGGGAACGGTCGACAGGATGGAGCGCGGCAGGGCCCGGTTCAGGAAATACCCCTTGCCGATCGCGACCCCCGCCGACGCCGGGATCCCGCGAAGGACCTTCATTTTCGGGCGGCCCCCCTCGGTCAAGACCCCTACTCCTCGCCGAACTTTCCGTCGATCAGCGCCGCGATGGCCTCGACCGCCGCGTCGGCGTCGGGCCCCTCGGCGCGCACGACGATGCGCGAATCCCTGGGAGCCGCGAGCATGAGCACCCCCATGATGCTCTTGCCGTTGACCTCGACCTCGTCCTTGACCAGGCGGATCTCGGCGGCATACCGGTTGGACAGGTGGACGAGCTTGGCCGCGGCCCTCGCGTGCAGCCCCAGCCTGTTCCGGATCTCGCACGGACGCTCGACGGCCCGCGGCCCCGGACCCGCGCCCGGGACCCCCCCGTTGTCCCGCCTCATCTCCACAGGATCAACGCTCCGATGACGAGCAGCAGGAGCAGCACCTCGGACGGCGACACGGCCTTCCGGAAGAGGGCGGTGAACAGCTGGACGGCCACCGCCGCGGCCAGGAAGACTCCCGCCGCGGACAGTCCGCCCCCGACCGACAAGGCCATCCGGCTCCCGATCACGCCCGCGAAGGCGCCCCCCATGACCGCGGCCACCATCTTGCGGTCCTCCGTCCTGGCCGCGAAGCCGGCCTCCTTGAGGTACCGGACGGCGCTTTCCTCGCCCCC
>JBLNEU010000066.1:0-2974 GCA_050263015.1 Deltaproteobacteria bacterium
ATCGATGGACCTCTACGACTTCTCGGCGGTCGCCAGGGACCGCGCGGGGACGTGCTGCTCGCTGGACGATCTCTACGACGCCCGGCGCGTGTGCGACGCCCTCGGGATCCCCTATTACGTCCTCAACCTGAGGGACGAGTTCCGGCGGGAGGTCATCGACCCGTTCGTCCGGGAATACGCGACCGGGCGGACGCCCAACCCGTGCATCCTGTGCAACGAGTACCTCAAGTTCCGGGCGCTGCTCCGGAAGGCCGACGAGCTGGGGGCCGAGGGGATCGCCACCGGCCACTACGCGGTGATCCGCCGCGAGGAGACCCGCTGCCGGCTCTTCGCCGCCCCCGACGCGTCGAAGGACCAGTCGTATTTCCTGTTCTCGCTGGAGTCGGACCGGCTGCGCCGCATCCGCTTCCCGGTGGGAGAGATGACCAAGGCCGAGGTCCGCAAGGCGGCCGAGGGCGCAGGCCTTCCCGTGTTCGAGAAGAAGGAGAGCCAGGACATCTGCTTCGTCACCGACGATTCGTACGCCGCGTTCATCAGCCGGAGCGGGATCCGGGAGAACGAAGGTCTTTTCCTCGACCGGGATGGAAACGTGCTCGGCGTCCACAAGGGCGTCCTCCGGTACACCGTCGGCCAGCGCAGGGGGCTGGGAATCGCTTCCAAGGTGCCGCTCTACGTCGTGGCGATCGACGCCGGGAGGAACGAGATCGTCCTCGGGACGGAGGACGAGACCCTTTCGGCGGGGGCGACCGCGGGCCGGGCGTCGTTCGTCGCGGGGGCGCCTCCCGCGCCGGGGTTCCGGGCGACGGCGAAGGTCCGATACAGGCACGCCGGCGTGGGCGCGACCGTGCGGGTCGCGGGAGGCCGCCTCGACGTCCTGTTCGACGAGCCGCAGCGCAGCGTGACCCCGGGGCAGGCGCTCGTGCTGTACGACGGCGACGAGGTACTCGGCGGCGGCTGGATCGAATGCGCAAGCGGAACCCGCATGTCTCACCAAGGTTCGTAGCGAGGCGGTGGAGACGGGCGTGTATGCAAGGCGCGCGACCGAGGGCGCCGGAGGCGCACTTGACGGTGCGTCGAGGACGCCCGACCGAGCGGAACGCAGCAGACATGCCCGTATCCGGCGCCGCAGCAGAAGCTTGGTGAGACATGCGGGTTAAAGTTCTGACCGTCGGCTGCAAGGCCAACTTCGCCGATTCCGCTTCCGTCGTCCGCGCGGCCGTGTCCGCGGGGTTCGACGTCGTCTCGCCCCGCGATCCCGCCGACGTGGTCGTCGTGAACAGCTGCACCGTGACCCACCGGGCGGACCGCGACAGCCGCGCGCTCGCCCGCAGGGCCCGCCGGGAGAACCCGGGCGCCGCCGTCGTCCTGACCGGCTGCTACGCGCAGCTCCTTCCGGAAGAGCGCAGGGCGATTCCCGAAGTCGACCATTGGATCGGGCCGGGCGAGGCCGGCACGCTCGAGGCGCTGTTGCGGCGGATCGGCGGGGCAAGCCCGGGCGCGGAACGGGACGCGATCTCGGAGCACGCGGCGGACCTGCTGCTCGGGCACCGGCGCACTTTCCTGAAAATCCAGGACGGGTGCGATTTCCGGTGCGCGTACTGCGTCGTTCCCGTCGTTCGGGGCCCGAACCGGTCGCGGACCGGGGACGAGATCATCGCCGACGCCGTCCGGGCCGAAAACGACGGGGCGCGGGAGATCGTTCTGACCGGGATCCACATCGGGCTTTACGGGACCGACCGGGGTGCGCGCGACGCCCTGGCGGGACTCGTCGGCCGGCTTCTGGCCAGGACGTCCGCCGTCCGGTTCCGGCTGAGCTCCGTCGAGCCGATGGAGATCACGCAGCCGCTGATCGACGCGATCGCGGGGAGCCCCCGGGTCTGCCCGCACCTCCACGTTCCCCTGCAGAGCGGGTGTGACCGGACGCTGTCCCGGATGCGCCGCCCGTACACCGCCGCCGGCTATCGCGACGTCGTTTCGCGGGCGGCCGGGGCCATCCCGGGGCTGCAGACGGGCGCGGACGTGATCGCGGGGTTCCCGGGCGAGACAAGGGACGACTTCGAGGAAACGGTCCGGTTTCTTGCCGACGTGCCGGTCGACTACCTCCATGTCTTTCCGTATTCCGCGCGTCCCGGGACCGAGAGTGCGGGGTGGCGCGACGACGTTTCCGCCGCCGGGAAGAAGGAGCGGGTCGCCCGACTCCTGGCGCTGGACGCGTCGATGCGCGCGGCTTTCCTGAGGCGCCAGCAGGGGAAGGCGCTGGACGTCCTCGCGGAGACGGTTCATCATGGCGGCGGGGAGCTGTCGGGGCGCGCCGGAAACTACGCCGACGTCGCGTTCCCCGGGACCCCGGACGGCGTCGGACGGATCTTCCGGGTCCGCGTCCTGGCCACGCGGGGGCCCCGGCTCGTCGGGACCGCAGTATGACCGAATTCGAAAGGACCTTGGGTTACCGGTTCTCCTCGCGGGAGCTCCTGGAGGAGGCGCTGCGGCACGGGTCCCTCCTGGGAAGCCGCGCCGGCGAACGGTCGTACCAGCGGCTCGAGTACCTGGGCGACGCGGTGCTCAACCTGTGCCTCGCCGAGGAGACGTACCGGAAGCTTCCCGGGGCGGGGGAAGGGGAGCTTTCGAAGGCGCGCTCGGCCGTCATCAACAACCGCAACCTCGTCCGGATCGGGGAGAGGATCGGGATCCCGGAGGCGCTCCACACAGACCCGTCGGTCCGCAAGAAAGGCGGCGGGGTCACCCGGAAGATGATCGCCGACGCGGTCGAGGCGCTGGCCGGGGCCATCTTCCTCGACGGGGGGTTCGAGGCGGCGAAGGCGTTCGTCCTGGCGCATTTCCGGGAGGACGAGGAGTTGCGGGAGATCGCCGCCGGGTTCGATTCCAAGAGCCGCCTCCAGGAATGGTGCCAGAAGATGGCGCTCCCGCTGCCGCGCTACCACCTCGTGTCGGCGGCGGGTCCTCCCCACGCGCG
>JBLNEU010000067.1:0-3425 GCA_050263015.1 Deltaproteobacteria bacterium
GACGACTCCTGGTAGATCTCCAGGTTCACGAAGTCGCTCTCGTGGATGTGGGGCGTCATCCGGAGCGTGATGCCCACGTCCTTGCGCTCCACCGTGTTGATGACGTTGGCGAGGTTCGTCGTGTCCCGCGACTGGCTCGTGATGAACGGGACGTTCTCGCCGACGATGATCTCCGCCTCCTTGTTGTTCAGCGTCAGCAGGTGCGGCGAGGAGAGGATGTTGACGTTGTTGCGCTCCTGGGCGGCGCGGATGATCCCGGCGATGGCGGGGACCGACGTGCCGTCGGGGAGGGTGACGTTCCCGCCGATCCCCCCGGCGATGATGCCCGTTCCCGCGAACGTCATCGGGTTCCCGAGGGCCAGCGCCGAGAAGAGGTCGTTCACGTTCCCCTTGAAGTCGAAGTTCGAGCCGCCGATGACGGCCCCGTCGCCGCGGCTCGTCTCGACGGCGCCCCGGAACTCAACTCCGACGTCGCGCGACTTGTCGAGGCTGATCTCCATGATGAGGGCTTCGACGAAGACCTGCCGGCGCCGGATATCCAGCTTCCGGATGACTTCGAGCAGGGTCTGGAAATCGTTCACCGACGCGATGATGATGAGCGAATTCGTCGCCGCGTCCGCCGTGATGCGGACGCCCCCTTCGAGCTCGGCGGCGATGACTCCCTTGGCCGCGGCCGGCTGGCCGGGGGCCGCGGGCGCGGCGGTGGCGCGCTTCTCCGCGAGCGTGGCGAGGACCTTGGCCATCTCCTCGGCGTTGGCGTTCTCGAGGTAATAGACGTTGATCTTGCCGGTGTTCTCGGGGGAGGGGACGTCGAGCTTCCGGATGAGGTCCTCGACGTCCGCGAGCACCTCCGGGGCGGCCACGGCGATGACGCTGTTGGTCCGGACGTCGGGGATGAACTTCGGGGCGGGCCCCCGGGCTTTTCCCGGCCGTCCGGCCCGCGGCCGCGGGGCCGCGCCCGGCGTGACGGCCTGCTCCTGGTAAAGGGTGTCGAGGGTCCTGGCAACCTCGGTCACCGAGGCGTACTTCAGCGGAAAGATCCGGAGGACCGAGCCGGCCCCCGCGTGGTCGAGATCGGACAGGATCTTCAACAGGCGGTCGATGTTCGACCGCGAGTCGATGAGGATCAGCGTGTTGGACGCCGGGAAGGCGGTGAGGAGGCCGTCCTTCGAGATGAGGGGGGTGAGCAGCGTCACGACCTCCGGCGCTTCCAGGTTCTGCAGCGGGATCAGGCGCGTGATGAACTCGGAGCCGGCCGCGCCTTCCATGTCGCGGTCGGTCGGCAGACTTTCCTGGCGCGCCTCCCTCAGCGGCACGATCTTGATCGTGTTCCCCTGCTCCACGGTGGCGAATCCCTTGACCTGGAGGACGGAGAGGAAGACGTTGTACGCCTCGTCCACGGTGATCCTCCGGGGGGAGATGATGGTGATCTTCCCCTGGATCCTCTCGTCGAAGATGAAGTTCTTCTTCGTCTGCTCGCTGATGAACTTGATCAGCACCGGCAGGTCCACGTCGGTGAAGTCCATGGAAATGTAGACGGGGCGCGTCCCCGGGGCGGCGGAAGGACCGGGGCCCGCGGCGGCTGCCTGGTTGTCGGCGGCGGGCGCCGGCGGGGGAGACGCGGCGGGCTCGGCGGCCGGGGCCGGCGCCTGGTTGTCCGCGGCGAACGCCGGGAACGCGCCGGCCGAGAGAATCCACAACGCCGCCAGAACCGGGGCCAGGTGTCTCATCGGGGTCTCCCTGCTCATCGGATTTCGTACGTGATCGTGTTCTTCTGACCCTGGCGGACGATGTTGACCGTCACCCGTTTCTCGTCCTTCAGGTTCTGGAAGATCGTGTACATCTTCTCCGGGCTGGACAGCTCGACGTTGTTCACCTGCTGGATGATGTCGCCGCCCCGGAAACCGAGCTGCTCGAACGCCGATCCGGGCCGGATCGCCGCCAGTCGGTAGCCGGCCGACTTGTTCCCCTCGAAGTAGGGGATGAGCCGGACCTGCGTCATGTACTGGTTGATGTTCCCGGTCAGCTGCCCGACCGAGGCGTCGTCGAGGGTATACGAGTTCTCACCGAGCTTGCTGACGCGGAGCGGCGGGCCTTCGCCGGAGACGCCCGGGGCCGGTTGCCCCGGCTGCGGCCTCCCGGGGAGAGCGGGGGTCGGGGAGGCCGGCGGGCTGCTGAGCCGCGCCTTCGAGCCCACGGGGAGCAGGTCCAGCTTTTCCCGGCGCTTCCCGCGGGCGAGCCACACGGCGTCGCGCGCGATCGACGCGACGCGGACGTTGGGCTCGAGCTCGTCGCCCTCCCGCATCATGCGGGGTTCCTTCAGCCCTTCCGCCCATACGATGGCGCGCCGCGACGCCTTCACGTCGGACGCGATGGTGCCGATCAGGACGTAGCGGGTGTCCGAGGCCGGTTCCGCCCCTTTCGATTGCCCGATCTTCGACGGAACGTTCATCCCCTGCGCGGGCGCGAAGATGTTGGTCCAGCGGTCGGGGGCCAGGGTCGACTGACGCTGCCCGGCCGCGGCCGGCGTCGCACGGGCGGCCGAAGGGGACGGGGGCGCGTAATATTTCAGGGAAAGGTAGCGGCTGGCCGCGACGCCGAGCGACGAGGCGGTCACGACGGTCGAGGCCGCGAGGATGGCGAAAAACGCCGGCTTCTGCATCCACACCCCTGGGCGCGCGCTTCCCGCCGCGGCGGGAAACGCGGGGAACCCCGAAATTATCAGATCATTTTCGTCCGAATCGGGAGGAACAGTCAACACGCGTTCGGGGGAGTGTTCGGGGAGAGCGGCCCGCCCGTTTGACTCATTCCCGGCGGCATGCTATCCGTAATATTTATCCATGGCTGATTCCCGAATCGATCCGCGGACTCCCGGCGCGCCCGAGCGCCTCGACTTCATCCGGGAGATCGTCAAGCGCGACATGCTCTCCGGCCGTTACGGGGGCCGGGTCGTCACGCGCTTCCCCCCGGAACCGAACGGCTTCCTCCACATCGGCCACGCCAAGTCGATCTGCCTCAACTTCGGCGTCGCCCGGGATTTCGGCGGCGTCTGCCACATGCGCTTCGACGACACGAACCCCGAGACCGAGGACATGAAGTACGTCGACGCGATCATGCGCGACGTGCGCTGGCTCGGCTTCGACTGGGGCGACAAGCTCTTCTTCGCGTCGGATTACTACGAACGGCTGTACGAATTCGCGGTGCGCCTGGTCGAGGACGGAAAGGCCTACGTGGACAGCTTGAGCGAGGACGAAATCCGGCAATACCGCGGGACCGTCACGGAAGCTGGCCGCGACAGCCCGTTCCGGGGCCGGTCCGTCGGGGAGAACCTGGACCTTCTCTTCAGGATGAAGGCCGGCGAGTTTCCGGACGGGGCGCACGTCCTGCGCGCCAAGGGGGACATGGCGGCCCGCAACATGAAGATG
>JBLNEU010000068.1:0-3051 GCA_050263015.1 Deltaproteobacteria bacterium
AACGGTCCTCGAGAGATATCAGGATACTGGTATTCGCGATAGACCGTGACGTGAACGATGCGCGCGCATCCCTGGGGAGCTACGACGGGCTGCCCGACCCGTACTGGATCATCCGCTGGAAATCGGGCGAGCTGACGTCGGCGATGGGCAAGGTCGGAATCACCATCGGGAAGACATTCGGCATCCCCTTTGTCGCGGTTGTCGGCCCGGATGGGCGGGTCAGGGGCCAATGGGAGGGCGTGACGACTCCGAACGGCATGAAGCCCGCGCTCGACTACGTAAGGTAGGTGCCGTCGCCGTCTGTGCCCGAATCGTGCCCATGTCCGTCGTCTGTGCCCGGTGACGGCGGCAGTGTGTGATCGGTCTTGGTTGGGAATTTTTTCCGGGGATGGCCTGTCACGCCGGAGGCCGCGGGTTCAAGTCCCGTCCACCCCGCCAGTCATCGGGAAGCCCCTCGGACCACGACGCCCCGAGGGGCTTTTTTGCGTCTTCGGGCGAACGGCGGCCACGAGCCGGCCGGGCGTTCCGCCCGGACGGCGATTGCGGTACATTGGAGGGGCCGGCCGCCGCGACGCGGCCGCGGATGCGTCCCCGGGAAGCGGGGATCGCCAGGGAGGAAGCGATGGCCGACGAGATCCGGAAGATCGACTATTTCAAGGCGCAGATCCCCGACAAGGCGGGCGAGGGAGCCCGGCTCCTGGTGATCCTCGCCGAGGCGGGCGTCAACCTTCTCGCCTTCACCGGCTTTCCCCGCGGGCGGAAGGCCCAGGTCGACTTCGTCCCCGAGGACGCGGCGGCCTTCAAGGCGGCGGCCCGGAAGGCGCGGCTCGCCGTGACGCGGAAGACGGCGTTCCTCGTCCAGGGCGACGATCGCCCCGGCGCGGTGGCCGACTTGGCGTCCCGGCTGGCGGCCGCCGGGATCAACATCACGGCCATGGACGCGGTGGCGGCGGGCGGAGGCCGTTTCGGGGCGATCCTCTGGGTCCGGCCGGCCGACGTGAAGAAGGCGGCCAGGACCCTCGGCGCGGCCTGAAAGTGGCCGATGCCCCGATTCCGATGCGCGAGCGCCTGAAGGAGATCAGGCGCACCCTGCGCCTGCCCGCGAGCCGGTTTCTCGCCTTCCGGCGTCTCGCGCAGTACCACGCGCGCCCGCGAACGATCGAGGACACCGTCGACTGGGCCATGAACTTCGGGCGCTACGGCCATCTCACGGTGCTGACGATGCAGGTCCGCGACGAGATCACCGCCCTGGCGCGCGCGGTGGCCGCGCTCGAACCGCGGATCATCCTCGAGATCGGCACGGCGAAGGGCGGAACGCTCCTCATCTGGTCGCGCCTCGCCGCCCGGAAGGTCGTCAGCTGCGACCTCGTGCACCACCCCGCCCGGAAGCGTCTGCTCGAAGCCCTGCCGCCGCCCGGCTCGCGGTGCGAGGTGAAGCTGCTGACCGGCGACTCGCACGACCCGGCTTTCCGGCGGGGCGTGCAGGCCGAGCTCGGCGGGGACCTCGCCGACTTCCTCTTCATCGACGGCGACCACACCGAACGCGGCGTGGCCGCCGATTTCCGCGACTACGGCGGCTTCGTTCGCCCGGGGGGCCTCGTCGCGTTCCACGACATCGCGGAGAATCAGCCGCTCGAGACGAACCAGGTCCAGCGGTTCTGGCGGACGATCCGCGACCGGTACCCGTCCGAGGAGTTCATCGCGGACCGCGGGCAGTGCGGCTTCGGCATCGGCGTCATCCGGGTCCCGTAGCGACAAGGCCCGTCCGGGCCGCCGCGCGCCAAGGCCCGCGACCCGGTCCGCGGGTTCGTCCCGCCGCACCGGGCCGGCCGCTTCCCGCATCGATACGACAAGGGCCCGCGGAACAGCGGAACCGGGCCGGATCGGGGAGGGCGCGGTGGGGCTGGCGGAAAACAAGTGCGTGCCGTGCCGGAGCGGCGTCCCGGCGCTCTCCGCCGAAGAGGCGGAGAAGCTCCTGGCCGAGACTCCCGGCTGGACGCTCGACGAGGGAGCGACCCGGATCCGCCGGACCTTCCGGTTCGACGATTTCGCGGCCGCGATGGCCTTCGCGCAACGGGTCGGCGGGCTCGCGGAGGAAGAAGGGCATCATCCCGACATCGCCGTCGGGTGGGGGTACTGCACCGTCGCGTTCCGGACCCACAGGATCGGGGCCCTGCACGAAAACGATTTCATCATGGCGGCCAAGGTCAATGCGCTCGGCGCCGCCGGCGGCCCGGAGCCATGAAAGGCCCCGGGCGGCGAAAACCGCCCGGGGCCGAATGAACGGGGAGGCCGGCGGCGCGCCGGCGGCCCCCGAAGTCCGCGCCTACTTCGCGAGCTGCTTGAAGAAGTCGTTCCCCTTGTCGTCCACGAGGATGAACGCGGGGAAGTCGACGACCTCGATCCTGTAGATCGCCTCCATCCCGAGCTCGGGGTACTCGAGCACCTCGACCTTCTTGATGTTCTCCTGCGCCAGCAGCGCGGCCGGACCCCCGATGGAGCCCAGGTAGAACCCGCCGTGCTTTTTGCAGGCGTCGGTCACCTGCTGGCTCCTGTTTCCCTTGGCGATCATGACGAGGGAGCCGCCCTGGGACTGGAAGAGGTCCACGTAGGAGTCCATCCGTCCCGCGGTCGTCGGCCCGAACGAGCCCGACGGCATCCCCTTGGGGGTCTTGGCCGGGCCCGCGTAGTAGATCGGGTGGTCCCTCAGGTACTGCGGCATCCCCTCCCCGCGATCGAGGCGCTCCTTGATCTTGGCGTGGGCGATGTCGCGGCCCACGACGATCGTTCCGGTGAGCGACAGCTGGGTGGTCACCGGGTACTTCGAGAGCTCCGCGCGGATCTCGTCCATCGGGCGGTTGAGATCGACCTTGACGACGCCGTGCTCGTGCTTGCCGCGATACCGGTCGGGGATGAGGCGGCCCGGGTTCCGCTCGAGGGCCTCGAGCCAGATCCCCCGCTTGTCGATCTTCGCCTTCACGTTCCGGTCGGCCGAACAGGAGACGCCCATCCCCACCGGGCACGAGGCGCCGTGGCGCGGAAGCCGGATCA
>JBLNEU010000069.1:0-6807 GCA_050263015.1 Deltaproteobacteria bacterium
AGCTTCTCCTTGCGACCGTTCTCGAAGACCCCGGACCCGTGATCTCCGCCGTTTTTGCGGGGGCCGGCATCTCCCTCCCGGGCGCGCAGGGCAAGGAATCCGGGCCGGGCGGCCCTCGCGCCGCGGCGCCGCCGCCCGAGGGGAGGCGGTCCCCCGCGGAAGGGGGGGACCGTCCCCGCGACGAGGGCGACCGGCGCCGGGCGGAAGGGGACCGGCTCCCGGTGGGGGCCGATCCGCGCGGGCCGGCCGCCGACCAGGCCGGCGCCGCGACCGCATCCCTCGAGCCGGGCCGGGGCGATACCCCGCTTCTCGACCGGTACGGTCGGGACGTGACCCGGGCGGCCCGGGAAGGGCGGCTGATGCCGTTCGTCGACTCGGAGAGGACGCGCAACACCCTGCGGCAGCTCCTCAAGGTCCTGATGATGCCGACGAAGAACAACCCGGTCCTCATCGGCGAGGCCGGCGTCGGCAAGACGGCGATCGTGGAGGCGCTCGCGGAGCGGATCGCGCTGGGGCGCGACCGGCGGCTCTTCGCGGGGAAACGGATCGTCGAACTGTCGATGGCGGAGCTCGTCGCGGGGACCAAGTACCGCGGCGAGTTCGAGGAGCGCCTGACGCGGGTGCTCGACGAAGTCCGCGCCCACCCGGAGGTCATCCTGTTCATCGACGAGTTCCACACGGTGGTCGGTGCGGGCCGCGCCGAGGGAGCGCCGCTGGACGCCGGGAACATCATGAAGCCGGGCCTGGCCCGCGGCGAGCTGCGCTGCATCGGGGCGACGACGATCGCCGAGTACCGCAAGAGCATCGAGAAGGACCCGGCCCTCGAGCGCCGGTTCCAGCCCATCCAGGTGGCCGAGCCCGACCGGGCGGAGACGGTGTCGATCCTGATGGGCCTTCGGGCGCACCGCGAGTCCCACTTCGGTGTCACGATCGCCGACGACGCCATCGAGGCGGCGGTGGATCTCGGCGTCCGCTTCGACCCGGGCCGCGCACTGCCCGACAAGGCGATCGACCTGCTCGACCGGGCGTGCGCCGAGTCGCGCGTTCCCATCCTGTCCTCGACGGCCGACGCGGAGCCGGATGGTCGCGTGCGCTCGCCGGTCGTGCGGCCCGACACGGTCGCGCGCGTCGTCTCCGAGAAGGTCGGGATTCCCCTCGAGGTCGTCCGCGGGGGCCTGGGAGGCCTCACCGAATCCCGGATCCGCGGGCTGGAAGAGCATCTGAACCGGCACGTCGTCGGGCAGACCGAGGCCGTCGCGCGCGTGTGCCGCCGCCTCCTCATGGCGCACGCGGGCTTGGGCGACAGGCGCCGCCCGCTGGGGGTCTTTCTCTTCCTGGGGCCGTCCGGGGTCGGCAAGACGGAGCTCGCGCGGCAGCTCGCCTCCTACCTGTTCGCCAGCGAACGGTCCTTCATCCGGCTCGACATGTCGGAATACCAGGACAACGTGAGCGTCTCCCGGCTGGTCGGCGCCGCTCCCGGCTACGTGGGGTACGACGAGGGAGGACAACTCACGGAGCGCCTCCGGACGACGCCTTACTCCGTCGTCCTGCTCGACGAGGTGGACAAGGCGTCGCCCCGCGTGTTCGACCTGTTCCTCCAGCTCTTCGACAACGGGAAGATCACGGACAGCCAGGGGCGCACGGCGGACGCGCGGAACGCCATCTTCGCGATGACGGGGAACATCAGCATCGGCAAGGAGATCGGCTTCCACGCCGGCGACCCGGCCGTCGAGGCCGAGGCCGCCCTCGCCGTGGCGCGGGGACGGTTCCGCCCGGAATTCCTCAACCGGATCGACGAGCAGATCGTGTTCCGGCGGCTGGGGTCGGACGACGTTCGCAAGGTCCTCGAGGGGCAGCTCGCGGCGCTCGAGGAGAGTCTCATGGAGCGGTCGGGCGTGGGGCTTTCCGTCGAGCCCGAGGCGATGGAATGGCTTGCCGCCGCGGGATACAGCGCCGAGTACGGCATCCGGGAGCTCGGCCGGGTCGTCGACCGGTACGTCCGCGGCCCGATCGGCCAGATGGCGGCCGAGGGGAAGCTCGGCCGCCACGCCGCCGAGCTCCGGCCCGTGACCGTGAAAAGGACTGCGGACGGCGTTTCGGTCGAATAACATCGCCGGCGGATGGTTCCCGGGCCCCGGCGGCTGTATCATGGGGTTAAGAGGTTCATCGCGTCCAACCGCATCTCGTGAGGAGCGGGAGGAGGAATGACGATGGCCAGGACCCTGTACAGCCCCGCCAGCAGAAAGAACGTCGACCGCGAAACCGATCCCTACATCCCGCGCAAGAGCCCGTCGGAAATCGGCATTTGTCCGAAATGCCGGGCCATCTGCCGCAACAAGCGATGGGTCATCGACGAAGCGGAATTCGCCGCGCTGACCGGGAAGCGCGCCGTCGCCGCCGTTGCCTGGCGGCGGTGCCCGGCCTGCAGGAAAATAGAGGACGGCTTCCCCGCCGGGGTGGTGACCCTGAGCGGCGGCTACCTGCGCGAGCACCGGGACGACATCCTCAACCTGATCCGGAACGAGGAAAAGCGGGCGATGGGGATCAACCCGCTGGAGCGCATCATGACGGTGGAGGAGAAAGGGGACGGCCTGGAGATCGCCACGACGGACGAGAAGCTCGCGCAGCGCATCGGCCGCGAGGTGCGCAAGGCGTGCCGCGGCACCGTCGAATACAAATGGTCCAAGGATTCCAAGCTCCTCAGGGTGAGCTGGGCCCGGGAGGAGTGACGTGCGGGCGGTGGCCATCGCCCGGGCGGGGCCGCCGGAGACGCTCGAGGCGATCGACGCCCCGGAGCCGGCGGCGGGCCCGGGACGGATCCTGATCCGCGTCCACCGGGCGGGGGTCAACTTCGCGGATGTGCTCGCGCGGCAGGGGATCTACCCGGACGCCCCGAGGGCGCCGTTCGTCCCCGGATACGAGGTCTCCGGCGTCGTCGCGTCCGTGGGGCCGGGCGCGGGGTCGTTTCGGGGCGGGGAGCGGGTGGCGGCATTCACGCGCTTCGGCGGATACTCCGAAGTCGTCGCCGCGGACGCCCGCTTCGCGGTTTCCCTTCCCGGGACGCTCGACTTCGCCGCGGGCGCGGCGGTTCCCGTCAACTTCGCGACCGCCTATTACTGCCTTTTTCACACCGGGACGCTCTTCCCCGGCGATCGCGTTCTCATCCACGCGGCGGCGGGCGGGGTGGGGCTGGCGGCGGTCCAACTGGCCAAGGGCGCCGGGGCCGTCGTCTTCGGGACGGCCGGATCGCCGGAAAAGGTCCGTTTTCTCGAGTCGTTCGGAGTGGATCATGCCGTCGACTACCGGTCGGACGATTTCGTCGCCGTGGTCAGGCGGGCCACCGCGGGCGAAGGAGTGGACGTCGTCCTCGACTCGATCGGCGGCAGGACGATCGGGCAGGACATGCGCGTGCTGCGCCCCGGGGGCCGGGTCGTTTCCCTGGGGCTCGCCGCGGCGTCGGGCATGACCAGGCCCCGGATGCTGCGCGAGCTCCTGGGCGCGCCCCGCCTTGCGCCGATCAAGATGCTCGAGACGAGCCGCGGCTTCTTCGGCGTGAACATCCTCCGGATCTTCGACCATCGGCCGGAGCTCGGGTCGCTCCTCCTGCGGCGCGCCTTCGAGCTCGCGGGTGCGGGAAACGCCAGGCCCGTGATCGCCGCAGAGATCCCCCTGGAGAGCGCGGGAGAAGCGCACCGCCTTCTCGAGGGGCGCTCGACGATCGGCAAGGTGCTGCTGGCCGTCCGGGAGTGACGGGGCGGCCCGCGTCGCGGAAGGCGCGCTACGTCGCGGCCGACTTCGCCTCGCCCTTCGAGAGCGCCGCCACGAGCGCCTTGCCGAAGTCGCGCGCGGCCCCCGGCCCGTTGGCCGTCACGATCTTCCCGGAGACCACGACCGGTTTCTCGACGAACGTCGCCCCGCCTTTCCGCATCTCCTTCCGCGACGCGTCGGTCGGATAGCACGTGGCCTCGACGCCCTTGAGGACGCCCGCGATGGCGAGCGTGGCCCCGGACAGGCAGATCCCCCCGACGACCTTGCCCGCCGCCCGGGCGTCCCGAAGGAGGCGGTGGAGGTCGCCGTCGTTCCAGAGATGCTCGGGCGTGCCCCGGCCGCCGACCGCCACCACGGCGTCGTAATCGGCGGCCCTGGCGTCGCGGATGCGCAGGTCCGGGCTCTCGACCGCGCCGAGCATCCCCCGGGCGGGGGCCTTCTCGCGGGCGGCCACGTCGACGGCGGCTCCCGCGGCGGCCACCTCCTCGCGCGGGTGGGCGAGCTCCTCGTCGCGGAAATTCTCCTGGCAGATGACGAACAGCACCTTCTTCCCGGAAAGCGTCTTCATCCCCGTCCCTCCTTATCCTGTCCTCCACGCGCCTGTTTCCATTTTACCTCGCCCGCCAAATCGTCTATCGTTCCGTAAAAAGATACGGCTCCGCCGAAGACAGTCCCGAAGGAGGGATCCATGAAAGACACGCTCAAGGTCGGGCTCGAGCACGTCCACAGGTACCGGGTCCCCGAGACCAAGACGGTCCCGCATCTCTACCCGGAGGCCCCGTCGTTCCAGGAGATGCCGAAGGTCTTCGCCACGGGCTTTTTCGTGGGGCTGTGCGAATGGGCGTGCATCGAGGCCATGGCGCCCCACATGGATCCCGGCGAGGGGAGCGTCGGCACGCTCGTCAACCTGACCCACACGGCGGCGACGCCCCCGGGGTTGGAGGTGACGGTCCACGTGCGGTGCATCGGGGTCGACGGCCGGCGGACGGTCTGGGAGATCGAGGCGAGGGACGCCGTCGAGGCGATCGGCCGGGGCACCCACGAACGGTTCACCGTCGATTTCGCCAAGTTCAACGCCCGGGTCGCCAAGAAGGCCGCCGGAAAGTAGCCCGCTCCAGGGGGGTTACCGCCCGGTAGATTTTCGGCTTGACGCCGACCCGCGCCCGGGTGTACTTACTTACCGGTAGGTAGAATCGGGGCGCAACGGAGGTCGGCGATGGCGGGGCGCAAGGCGGCGACGGCGGGCACGCGGACGCGCGCGGGGGAGGACGGGGATCCGGGGGTCCGGCCGCGGCTCCTGGCGAGCGCCACGGATCTCTTCAACCGCAAGGGGTACGCCGGGACCACGGTCCGGGAGATCGTCGCCGCGGCCGGGGTGACCAAGCCGGTCCTCTACTACTACTTCCGGAGCAAGGAAGGGATCTTTCTCGACCTCATGCGCGAGGCGGGGACGCGGTTCGACGCCGTCCTCGACGAGTCCGGGAGGGTGGAAGGGACGGCGCCGGAGCGGCTCAAGTCCCTCGCGGGCAGGACGCTCGCGTTCTTCATCGCCCACATCGACGTGGCGCGCCTCATGTACGCCATCTATTACGGGCCGCCCCAGGGGGCGCCGGCGTTCGACATGGACGCCTACCATCTCCGTTTCCGGAAAGTCGTCCTCCGCATGATCGAGGACGGCATCCGGCGGGGGGAATTCCGGAAGGCCGATCCGCTGGACATGGCCTGGGCGTTCATCGGGGCGCTCAACGTGGCGATGGAGCTGCACCTGTGCCACCCCGAGATGGCCTTCGGGCGGGAACGGCTGGAGAGGGTGGTCGGTCTGGTCTTCGCGGGAATCGGCACCGGCAGGCGGAAAGGGGTGGCTCGATGAACCGGATGGTGACGGCCGCGGCCCTGGCGCTCGCGGCGGCGTGGCTGACGGGTTGCACGGCGCAGGGGCCGGACAAGGCGGGAGCCGGCCGGACCGCGGGCCGTCCCCCGGTGGCGGTCGACGCGTCGCCGGCCGCGCCCGCGGAGATCGCCGACGGGATCGACGTCGTGGGGACGCTCGCGGCCCGCTACGACGCCGAGGTCAAGTCCGAATACGGCGGGACCGTCTCCGAGGTCTACGTGACCGAGTGGGTCCGGGTGAGGAAGGGGCAGCCGCTGGCCAAGGTGGACACCCGGGAGGGGGAGGTGACCCTCAAGAGGGCGCACGCCTCCGTCGAGCTGGCCCGGGCGAGCGCGCTGGAGGCGGAGGCGGCGGCCCGCCGCGCCGACCGCGAGTACGAGCGCGCGGTCAAGCTCAAGGAGGCCGGGCTCGTCACGCAGCAGGCGCTCGACGACGCGGCGACCCAGAAGGAGGCGGCGGCCGCCCGGACCGCGGCGGCGCGGGCCCAGGTCGCCGCGGCGGGGGAGGACGTGCGCCAGGCGGAGACGCGCGTCTCGAAGTCGGTGATCCGCGCGCCGTTCGACGGCGTCGTCGCCGCGCGCCTGGTCAACGTCGGCGAAGTGGTCGGCGAAATGCAGAAGGTCGTGTTCCGCGTCGTCGACAACCGGCTGCTCGACCTCACGGTCACCGTTCCTTCCGCCGACATGGCCGCCGTCCGCGTCGGCCAGGCGGTCGCCTTCGCGACGGACGCGGTCCCGGGGAAGACCTTCACGGGGAAGGTGAAGTTCATCAATCCCGCCGTAAGCGAGGCGGACCGCTCGGTCAAGTTGATCGCCGAGGTCCGGAACGTCCCGGAAGTCCTCAGGGGCGGGCTCTTCGTGAAGGGGAGGATCGAGACCGCGCGCCGGCGCGGAGTCGTGCTCGTTCCGCGGGCGTCGCTCCTGTCCTGGGACGTCGCGGGGAAGACGGGGGATCTCTTCGTCGCGGAAGACAACGTCGCGCGCCGCCGCGCGGTCCGGACCGGCTCGGTCTCGGGGGACCGCGTCGAGATCGCGTCCGGGGTCGCCGCCGGGGAGCTCGTCGTCACACGCGGCGCGTTCAACGTCAAGGACGGCGACCGGATCGGCGTGGCGCCCGCGGACGGAGGCCGGTAGGATGCTCCTGTCCGA
>JBLNEU010000070.1:0-8532 GCA_050263015.1 Deltaproteobacteria bacterium
TCGCTTGTGGTTTTCATACTCATCTCCTTTTCCGGCTCGTTATGCCCACTCGAATAGATGCCGGCGGATGCGCCGGGTTCCCGGGATACGGAAGCTTCCCTTGGGGACGGAACCCAATACGTCGGCGATCTCATCGAAAATGGGAAGCGCACGCAGCCTCTTGCAGAAGTAGTCGAGCCGATGAGCCCGGTCGAACGAGGGGATCATCTAAAGAAGGCTATGACGGGGAAAATAGCATTCATATCGTTTTTCATTGCGGTTCTATCGACCCCGTTACCCGGTGGGGCCGCCGGACCCGGAGCCGGTGAGATCCCCCCGGGAGAGGCTGAAGCCAAGGCCGCACTTGAACGTTCGCCACGTCACCACGAGTGGGCCGATATAGCAATCCCCGGCAAAACCGGAAAGATTTCCGCATTCGTCGCCTACCCCGAGCGCAAGGACAAGGCTCCCGTCGTGATCGTCATCCACGAAGTCCACGGCCTCACCGACTGGATCAGGGCCGTTGCGGACCGGCTGGCCGCGGACGGGTTCATCGCCATCGCGCCGGACTTTTTATCCGGCAGGGGCCCCGGCGGGGGAGGGACGGAGAAGTTCGGGAGCCGGGACGACGTCGTGAAGGCCGTGCGCGAGCTCGGGGCGCAGGATGTCGTGGCGATGCTCGATGAGGTCAGCCGATACGGAAAAGGCCTTCCGGCCGCCAAGGAGAAATTCGCCACGGTGGGATTCTGCTGGGGAGGGGGCCAAAGCTTCCACTACGCCACGGCACAGACCGGTCTGGGCGCCGCGGTGGTTTACTACGGTTCGTCCCCCGAGCCGCAGAGCCTCCGTACGATCCGAGCCCCGGTGCTTGGCCTTTACGGCGGCGACGATGCCCGGGTGAACGCGACTGTCGGCCCGGCGGAGGCCAAGATGAAGGAGCTCGGGAAAACGTTCATCGCCCACACCTACCCGGGTGCAGGGCACGGATTCCTGCGGGCGCAGGATGGCCGTGACGGCGCGAACCTGGCTGCGGCGCGGAAGGCCTGGCCCGCCACGGTCGAACACCTCAAAAAACACCTGGAATAGCATCTCCGGATAGCACCCCATATTGAAAGGAGAGGACCCATGGCAAAAAAAGGAAGCAGTGTCGCAAGGCAAAGGCAGCCCGAGGAGCAGGAGATTGTAATAACGCGCTTGTTCGATGCGCCTCGCGACCTGGTTTTCAAGGCGTGGACCGAGCCCGAGCGCGTGAAGCGCTGGTGGGGTCCGAAAGGCTTCACATGTCCCGTCTGCAAAATAGACCTGCGCCCGGGAGGCGTCATTTTCAGCTGCATGCGTTCGCCCGACGGCAAGGACTATTGGTCGCGGGGTGTTTTCAAAGAGATCGTGAAACCTGAACGAATCGTCTGCACCGATACCTTTGCCGACGAGAAAGGCAACACGGTATCGCCCACGCAGTACGGAATGAGCCCCGATTGGCCGGAGGAAGCGATTATCACGGTGACCCTGGACGAGCACGGCGGCAAGACAAGTTTCATCCTGCAGCATGGTCCGATCAAGCCGGGCAAGGAGCGCGACATGTGCCACCAGGGCTGGAGCGAAACCCTGGATAAACTCGAAGATTACCTGGCGAAGGGGTAGCCGGGCGTGTCAATCGCCGGAGCGGTCGCCTGTTTTTTCGAGGCGGCTGCTCCGCCTTCCAGCCTATACGAGGCGATGATCTCGTCAGGTCCCATGTCCTCTCCCGATCCGACAGTTTCGATTATACGTTCAACGATATAGACTTAATTCATGTAAGCGTCTTCCGGTTCCAAATACAGGAGTTCACGATGGAGAAGTAAGCGATGCTTGCATCCGCCGTTTATCGCCTGGCGCTATCCCTATGGGTAGGAGGGATGGCGCTGTTCACCTTCGTCGTTACCCCCGTGATTTTCCGTACGCAGGGGAGGGACGCCGCCGGAAAAATCGTCGGAGCGATCTTCCCCCTGTATTTCCGATACGGACTCGCGCTAGCGGCCGTCGCTTTACTGGCCCGCGTTATTGCAGGAGAAGCGTTCCATGGGGTTCGCCAATGGGTCGGAACGTTTTTGATCCTGACCGCCCTCCTTCTGACCGGCTATCAGGCGTACGGCATTGCACCGAAGATGGAACAGGTAAAGCAGTCGGTCGCTTCCTTCGAGGCCGCCCCTCCGGACGATCCCGCCCGCAAACAATTTTCCCGCCTCCACGGGATATCCATGGTCGTCAACCTCGTCATTATTCTCGAGGGAGCGGCGCTTGTCGTCGGGTACGAGATGTTCCGCCGGTAGGCGCAGACGGCGGCGAGTTCATCGAATATGCGATGCGCGTGCAGGGCCTGTTAAACGAAATCGTTACGTGAGGATATTGTCGATATGTGCCCAAAAAAGAAAGAGGATTCCTTCCGGGATTATGTTCTCGATCAGCTTCGCTCCCTGGAGGGCGTAAGCTGCCGGGCCATGTTCGGAGGATACGGGCTCTACCTCGGCGCGGACTTCTTCGGCATCATCTACGACGGACGCCTCTACTTCAAGACCGACGAGTCGACGCGGGAGGAGTACCGGGACCGGGGGATGGGCCCATTTGCGCCGGGCGGCAACCAGGTCCTCAAATCGTACTACGAGGTCCCGGAGGAGGTCGTCGAGGACGACGATGAACTGGCCTCCTGGGCGAGGGAGGCGGCAGCGCGCAAGGGGAAGCGGAAGGGGAAGGCGGCAGCGGCGAAAAAGAGATGATCGATTCCTCCATGACCAGCACGCAGGTGAGGGCCCCCGGGCGTACTGCGCTCGTGACGGGCGCTTCCAGCGGGATCGGAGCGGTCTACGCCAGGCGTCTCGCCGCGCAGGGCTACGATCTGATCCTGGTGGCCCGAAGGATCGACAGGCTCATGAAGCTTGCGGAGGAGCTCAAGGCGAGCCACGGGATAGAGGCGGAGGTCCTGGCGGCGGACCTGACCGAGGACTTCGATCTCAGAAAAGTCGAGGATCGAATCTCCCGGGCAGGGGACCTGGAGTTCCTCGTGAACAACGCCGGTTTCGGTACGCGGGGCCTGTTTTTCCAGGCCCCCCTGGAGGAACAGGACCGGATGCACCGGCTCCACGTGCTGGCCACGGTACGGCTTACCCACGCAGCATTGGCAGGAATGGTTGCCCGAAGAAGGGGGAACCTGGTGAACGTTTCCTCGGTGGCCGGCTTCGCACAGAATCCGGGCAACGCTTCCTACTGCGCCACCAAGGCGTGGATGAACAGCTTCACAGAGGGGCTCTGCCTCGATCTCGCCGCCGCCGGGTCGCCCGTCAAGGTGCAGGCGCTCTGTCCCGGATACACCCTCACGGAATTCCACGACGCTTCAGGGATAGGAAGGGCGCATGTTCCGGCGCGATGGTGGATGTCCGCGGAAGATGTTGTGGATGCGTCCCTGCGGGGGCTCGCGCGGGGAGACCTGATTGTCGTTCCCGGCTGGCGATACAAGTTCTACGTCTTCCTGATGAAGGCGCTCCCCGGATTCATCCTCCGCCCGCTGGCGCTCCGGATCCAGGGGAGGTATCGCCGCGCATAACCGGTCGAAGCTTTAAGCGTCGACCAGGACCTTGAATCCGCCGTAGACCATGCGCTTGACGTCGAAAGGCATCGACCCGGGATCGCACCCTGCGAGTCGAGGATCCTTCATCACCTTGGCGTTGACGCGATCCCGATGCGATCGCGACTTGAACACGATGTACGAGAACACCAGCGTCTCGCCGGGCTTGACCTTCACCTGCCGAGGGAAGGGGACCCCCATCTTGACGTTGAGGTCGTCGCCGATGCACTCCTTGTAGTCGAGGGCGCCGTATTCCCGCCAGATCTTCCCGGCCTTCCTGGCCATTCGGGCGTAAGCCTGCAAATTTTTCTTGGGAAGGGGCATGACGAATCCGTCTACGTATTTCATGGTGATCCTCCTTTTACCTTGTTGGCGCGTCGAGGAACGCCTCGATCATCGAGAACTGCCATTCGGCGCGCGTAACGAGCGACATGTGATCCGTGCCTGGGAGCACCGCCAGCTGGGCATGCGGGAGCAGCCGGAACATCTCGACGGCGTGTTCGGGCATGACGATGTCGCCGTCGGCGATCATCACCATCGTGGGTGCGGTGATCGATTTAATGTCCTGCGCGCGCCAGTCCTTGAACTCCAGCATCCGTTTCACGCACTTGTCGTGGAACGTGGGCAGCTGTTCTGGATGCGGCGCGACCTTTAAATAGGCTTCCTTCAGCTCGACCGGCATGCTTTCCAAAGTAGCGTTTTTCATCGATTCCCAGAACTCGTGGGGGAGCCCGTCTCGCTTGTACATCGCCGAGGCGACGACCAGTCTGCGGGCCATCGCCGGATGCCGGATGGCGATCTGCAAGGCGATGTTGCCGCCGTTGCTGTAACCGAAGAAATCGGCCCGATCGATCTTGAGATGCCGCAGGAGAGCGGCGGCGTCATCCGCCGACTGCTCGAAGCTGTACGGACGATCGACGTCGGCGGTGCGCCCGTGTCCCTGCTGGTCGAACGCGACCACCTGGCGGGTCTTCGCGAATAACGGCAGAACCTTCCCGAAGGAGGTATCGATGGTCGATCCGCCGCCGTGAAGCAGGACCAGCGGCGGTGTTTTGCCGTTCGCGGCGCCGTGAATCTCGTAATACATCTTGAGACCGTTCACCGGAGCGTAGCCGCTTTTTATGCGTGGCGCTCCCTCCATCGCGGCGACCGGCGCCGTCGACAATGCCGCTGTCAACAGGACCGCTATCGACGCGGCAATAAATAGTATTATCGATCCGGTCGCTCGCATCGGGAAATCGCCCCCGTCAGGTTCTGCTTTCGGCGACGGCCTTCGCGACGATCACGACTGCTGCTACTATGGCAATTTTCTTAAGCATCGATTCCTCCAATGGATTTAAGTGTTAAGCAGAAGGTAATCCATGTTCCGGCCCTCATGTCCGTCCTCCTATCGATTCCCGGGTACCTGCGCTCACGGCGTGCGCCCGTGGCCGCCGCAGCATTGTCGCGGCAAGGATCGCGACCCCCATCGCCATGGCCGCGCTGATGGCGGCTGTCGTTCCGAACGCCTGAACGAAAGCCTCCCGGGTGGATCCGAGCAGGTCGGCGCCGAGCGTGCCGGAAAGCTGTCCCGAAACCGAAACCGCCCCGCCGATCGTGCTGCGAGCGGCCTCGGCTGCCTCCGTGGGGATGCCGTCGGGGAGGGTGGCGGTTACTTTGCCGCGATAGATCGCAGTCACGATGCTGCCCAGCACCGCGATCCCCATCGCCCCGCCGAACTCGCTGCTGGTCTCCGACAGCGCCGACGCCGCTCCTGCGCGCTCCGGAGGGGCGGCCCCCAGGACGATGTCGGTCGTCAACGCGACCACCGGAGTCATGCCGAGCGAGAACACGACCGATCCCGCCACCAGGACCGGCAGCGCGGAGGCGACATTATCGACCAGCGTGAGAAGGAAGAACCCGGCGGAGGAGAACGCCATGCCGCCCGCGACCACGTGCGCGGGTTGGAAGCGCCTCACGATCGCAGGGGTCATCATGGAGCCGGCGATGAACGCCAGCGCGGAGGGCACCCCCCACATGCCCGCCGCAAGCGGAGACAGGCCCAGCACCGACTGGAGGTACTGCGCGATGAAGAGAAACGTGGCGAATGCCGTGTTGAAGGCGAGGATGTTCACGGCCAGCGCCGCGCTGAATGCGGGAATGCGGAACAGCCTGAGCTCGATGAGCGGATCGGCAAGCCTTCGCTGGCGCTGCACGAAAGCCGCGCCGACTGCGATCCCCAAGAGGATCGACAGGACGGGGATCCAGCCGAGGCCGTCCTCCGCGATGCGCTTAAGACCGTAGATAGCCGCCAGGACAGCCGAAAGCGACTGCACCGCGCTCACCGGGTCGAGCCTGCCCGCATCCGGATCCCGGAATTCCGGGAGAAGGACCGGGCCGATCGCGAGGAGCATCAGCATCACGGGAACGTTGATCAGGAACACCGAGCCCCACCGGAAATGCTCGAGCAGCACGCCCCCGATCAGCGGGCCGATCGCGGCCCCGGTCGAGAAGCTCATGATCCACACGCTGATGGCGACCGTGCGCTGCCCCGGATCGTGGAACATGTTCCGGATCAGGGACAGGGTTGACGGCGCAAGCGTCGCCGCGGCGACACCCTGCAGGGCGCGGGCGGCGATCAGCATCGGCACGCTCGTGGAGAACGAGGCGAGCGCCGAAGCCGCGCCGAATACCGCCGCGCCGATCAGGAGCAGCTTGCGGCGGCCGATCCGGTCCCCGAGCGTGCCCATCGTGATGAGCGATCCCGCGACGAGGAACCCGTAGATATCCACGATCCAGAGCAGCTCGGCGCTGCTGGGCGCAAGCTCCGCGCTTATCGATGGAACCGCCAGGTTCAGCACCGTCAGGTCCATGGAGTAGAGCATGCACGGCAGCGCGATCACCGCCAGCCCGACCCACTCCTTTCGTCCGGCCCGTGTCATCCTGCGACTACCTCGTTCCGGCCTTCGCCAATCCATCGTGGTACGCCGATCGCGATCCGCATCGCCGGTCTCCTTTATATCGTTGCAGAATTGTCGTTATGCCTTTTAGTCGTTCGCGACGCCTTGATTCGACATAGGCGCACAAAATATTCGGATGCCGTGGCTCTTCGAACGGTTCCCAGGCACCCCCGACTCAAACCAGACCGCATTAAGTTCATAGGGCAACATTCAGAAATCGATCGCGTTGAACGTTGTCCGCCAACCTTTCGTTTGTCCGCTCATCTAAAGGAAAACCGGTTGCCGTGAAAAGGAGGCCAAGATCATGCTGGATTTCAGTTCCATCCTGGTTTTTTCCGGGGATCCCAAGAAACTGGCGGATTTTTACGGGAAGATTTTTCAGAAAGACCCCGATTGGTCGGAAGGCGGATATTACGGATTCATGGCCGGCAAGGGGTTCATCACCTTCGGTCCGCATGACAAAGTCCATGGCAGGAACGCGAATCCCGAAAGGGTGATGTTCAATTTCGAGACAAAGGATGTGAAAGGGGAATTCGAACGCATCAAGAAGCTCGGGGCCGCGGTCGTCGCGCAGCCTTACAATCCGTCGGAAGAACCGAAAATGACGATCGCGACCTTAGCCGATCCGGACAATAATTATTTCCAGCTTGTTACGCCTTGGGAGAATGCATAGACGGTCCTGGTACGCCGGACGAGGGGGCGGCCATGGGAATCAAGGAGCTTCATCCCGTCCCGTGATCGCCCCCTCCCCGGGTGATCCTTGAGTCAGGCTGATTTTTTCCGATAGACGCCCGTGTCGGCTTGCGGTTGCCCATATGTTTTTTTCAACACCGCGATCTCGAGTTTTTTCATTTTGACCACCGCTGCCATGACCCTGTCCGACCGTGCGGGATCGGGATCGCTGATCATCTCGACGATGCCCGAAGGAACGATCTGCCAGGACATGCCGTACTTGTCCCGAAGCCAGCCGCATTCCACCGCTTCCCCGCCGTCGGTCAGCTTCTCCCACAGCTCGTCGATCTCCTTCTGCGTCTCGCAGTTCACGAACAACGATATGGCGGGCGTGAACGTGAAAGCCGGCCCGCCGTTCAACGCAACGAACGGCTGACCTTCGAGCTCGAACGCCACGGTCATCACGGATCCCTTCGGTCTTCCGGAAGCCTTTGCCGCCGCTTCGCCGTAGCGTGAAACTCTTACGATCCTCGAATTCCGGAAGATGGAGGTATAGAATTTCGCCGCCTCTTCGGCGTTGTCGTCGAACCACAGAAACGGTGTGATTTTCTGCATGGAGTCTCCTTTCGCTCCCGGCCTTCGCCGGTGTGTTCTCGACGCCTTTCGCTTTCGACCTGCGCGCGCATCGTCGGATGCTCAAATCATTCGATGAGCGGAGCCTCCCTCTTGGTTCCGCATTCCGGCTCCCTTTGCCCGTCGATGGGAACAGCTTGCGGTTCCCGAACATCCAAGGTACAACTCGCCGAAAGGGGAAGTGCTTCTACACGGGATGTCGACTGACGCAAAACCTTCCGCCGGCAAGAGGATCCTGCTGACCGGTCCCCCGGGATGCGGGAAGACGACCGTCGTTCGGAAGGTCGCGGATATGCTCGGCGGCGGCGCCTCCGGTTTTTACACGGAAGAAGTCCGCGACGACACGGGGCAGCGCATCGGCTTCCAGGTGACATCCCTAGAAGGGAAGCGGGGCGAACTGGCACGCAAGGATCCGAGACCCGGACCGCGGGTAGGCTCGTACCGCGTCAACGTACAGGCTTTCGAGAAGATCGCTCTCCCGACGATGGAGGCGGAGGCGGGCAGGGTGCTCCTCATCGACGAGATCGGGAAGATGGAATGCTGCTCGGGTGAATTCGTACGGAGGGTCGAGCTGGCATTCGAAACGGATCACCCGATCCTGGCAACGATCCCGCTGCGCGGAGGCGGCGATTTCATCGATAAAATCCGGAGCCGGAACGATGTAGAGCCGATCCTGGTCACTCGGGAGAACAGGGACGAGCTTCCGGAACA
>JBLNEU010000071.1:0-4463 GCA_050263015.1 Deltaproteobacteria bacterium
TACACCATGGCCTTGCCGGCGAAGTCAAACTCATTATCCACGATGAGTTCTTCCGCATCAATACCGCCCAGCCCCACTCGGTCGCGGAAATACGACAGGCCGCCGGACACGCACAGCGTGGCCGACGTGACGAGGGTGGGAACGGCGGGGTCCCACAGTCCCCCGGAGAGGACGGGCGCGACCTCGACGGGAGTCGTGTGGATCGCCACGGAGGGGCCGCGCCGCTCTCCCCAGGCCACGGCCTCCGACGGATCGGCCGAAAGAACGCCCGCGAGGTCTTCGCCCAGCGACCGGACCCGGCGCAGCAGCGTTTCGGCGTCCCCGCCGGACTCCTGCCCCGAGGCGCCGGGGCCCTCGGAGAGCGCCAGCGAAAGCTCCTCGCCCGCCCGGAGAAGGTCTCCCGCGCGCCTCTCGAAGGGCGCGTCGGGCCGGTCGCGGTCCGGGAGGAAGAACCGGCCGTCCTCCTCGCCGGCGGACCTGAAGAACGCGTCCGCCGCGATGCGGAACTGCTCGGCCGCGGGAAGGACGCCGCGCCACGCGCCGGCCCCCCTCGCGCCGGCGCGGGTCAGATCGCGGACGATCTCCAGGGCCCGGCCGAGGGAAACGCTCACGCCGAAGAAGGCGCAGGCGACCTCCTCGATGCCGTGCGCCTCGTCGAAGACGATCGCGCCGGCGGCGGGAAGCACGTCGCCGGCCTGCCGGCCGCCCCCCTCCTCCGCCGCGCGGGGAGCGCCGCCCCGTTTCAGCCGGAGCGCGAGATCGGCGAAGAAGAGGTGGTGGTTGACGATCACGAGGTCCGCCTCGGCCGCCTTCCGGCGGACCTCGGCGAGGAAGCACCGCTCCGACTGCGCGCAGGAAGACGCGTCGCACATCTCGCTTCGGGCGTTGACCTCCGCCCACGCGCGCAGCTCCTCCGGGACGCCCGAACAGTCCGCGATGTCGCCCGTCCGGGTCGTTTCGGCGAACTCCCGGATCCGGTCGAAGTGCCGGGCCTCGCGGGCGAACTCGAACAGCGGCTCGGCCGCGAACCGTTCCCACCGCCGCCGGCACAGGTAGTTCGCCCGGCCTTTCACGACGGCGTGGGAAAAGGGAATCCTGAGCGCCTCGCGCACCCGGGGGATGTCGTTTTCGGCGAGCTGCTGCTGAAGGGTCCGCGTCCCCGTGGAGACGATCGTCTTGCGCCCGGAGAGGACTGCGGGGACGAGGTACGCGAGCGTCTTCCCGATCCCGGTGGCGGCCTCCGCGACGAGGATCCCCCCCCGCTCCAGGACGGCCGCCCACCCCGCCGCGAAAACCGCCTGGCCCGGCCGCGGCTCGAAGCCCGGCAGGACCGCCGCGAGCCGGCCTCCGGGGGCGAACGCCTTCCTCGCCTCGCGGACCAGCGTGCCCGTGGCGCCGTCCGGACGGTCCCGCATCAGGCGCTCCTCTTCGCGGGGGCCGCCCGATGGCGAGTGTTCATCCGGCCGGCGCACGCCGTGGGAGACCGCCCGGCAACCCGGATGCGGCGACACCCGTCCAGGGGGGCGTTCCCGATCTTGGCGCGGTCCGTTCCGGGCGAGTCTTTGGCTGAAGGAGTGTCCCCCGCCATCACGGTTCGGGGACGGCGACGAAGTTTCCGAGCTCGACGCGCATGAGGGACACCTTGCGGCGCAGTTCCCCCGCCGGGCCGAAATGGAAGGAGCCGGTGACGCCGTCGTACCTCTTGAGCATCGGGATCCTCTCCCGCTCGAGTTCGCCGGCCGGCGGACCCGCGGCGAAAGCGCCCGTTTGCCATGCCTGGGAAAAGCCGGTTTTCGCCTCGTCCGAGGCGGCCGGCGGCGCCGCGTCGCCCCATTTCCCCAGCGCGAACGCCAGCGCCAGGAGGGAGGCGCCGTCGAATCCCATCGCCTCGAAGCGGGACGGGGCGGCCTGGAGCGATTCCCGGTACTCCCGCCGGAACTTCTCCCCCAGGGAGCCCGGGATGGCGTCCGAATAGTCGACGGAGAAGACCGCCCCCGCGACCGCGTCACCCCCCTTGCGGATGAGCTCCTCGTCGTTCCAGCCCGAGAACCCGGCCAGCGGGAGGTAGATGTTGTAGTAGCGGAGCTGGGAGGCGATCAGAAAGACGCGCTCCCACCGGTCCGCGACCACGACCGCGTCGAAGGGGACGTCCATCGAGACCCCCTTCTCCTTCAGCCGGGCGGATCGCGCGAAGGTCTTCTCGCCCGCCGCCTTCCGGATGACCGACGTGAAGTCCGTCATGTCGGGGGGATAGGAGACCGTCCGCGCCACGCGGGCGCCGGCTTCCCGCGCCGCCGCGATCACGGCTTCCGAGAATCCGCGGCCGTACCCGTTGTCCGGAAAGAACAGGAGCAGATCGGTCTTGCCTCCCGCGGCCAGCCGGGACAGGACCGCCCGGGCCTCCTGCACCGGCGACAGTCCGAAAGCGTAGAGATACGGCTTCTCCGGAATCCCCTTCTGTCCCAGGTAAAGGACCGGCGGCGACTTGGGACCGAAGGCGACCCCGACGGAGTGCCCCTCCTCTCCCGTCAGCGGCCCCAGGAACCCGAGGACGCTCCGATCGGACGAGGAAGCCAGGAACTGGGCGCGGGCCCGGTCCGGCTGGCCTCCCGTGTCGCTCCAGGCGAGCACGGGGAGCGCGGCTTCGCCGTCGGGCCGCGCAAGCTGCCGCAGGGCGACCTCCGCGCCCGAGAGGACCTGGAACCCGATGTCGGCGTATTTTCCGCTCAACGGGAGCAGCCCCACGATCTTCGGGCGCGCGGCGGAGATCTTCTCGAGCCGGAACAGGTTCTGCGCGGCCTCCTGCCCCCGCGGCCCGCCCGCCCTCGCGGACTTGTCGTAGGCGAAGGCGGCCATCCCGGCGAACCCCTTCCGGGCGGCCACGTTGCCCAGGGTGAGGTAGATGTGCGCCCGGACCTCGGGGACTTCTTCCGCCTCTCCCGCCTCCCGCAGCGCGGCGATGTTCGCAGCGCCGTCGACGAGCACGTCCCGCTCCCACTGGATCTTCGCCGCGGCCGCCGCGTCCCGCGCGGCCGCCGCGGCCTGCCGGTATTCGGCCAGCGCCCGGGCAAGCCTCCCTTCCGCGCCGTCCGCGCGCGCCATCTCCGCGTAAAGATCCGACGGGTCGGAAAGGAGGAACTTCTGGCTCAGGAGGTAGGAGGCCATCTCGCGGGCTTCCGAGCGCCATCGCATCTTCTGGTAGATCCGGAACTTGAGCTCCATCGCGGAAAGGGCCAGGAACCGCGCTTTCGAGAGGCGGACGGCCCGGTCCGCGGCATCGAGCGCCTGCTTGGCGTCGCCCTTCGCGAGGAGGAGGTCGGCCACGCGCATCCAGACGAACCCCTTGCGCTCGTCGTCCCGATAGTCGTCGGCAAGGGCGAGGAAACCCGCGAGGGCATCCGCGGCGCGGCCCGCCTGGTAAGCGCTTTCCGCCCGCCAGAGCGGCAGCGCGGGAACCGGCGCGGCGCCCTCGGCGCCGGCCGGCCCGGGAAGCGCGCCCGGGGCTCCGACCGGCGGGCGGGACGTCGGCCTCACGACCGGCTCGATGTCGGACGAGGACTGGACGGCGGGCGCGGGTTCCTCCTGGGCCTTGAGCGGAAGGGCGGCCGCGTCGGGGGGCGGGACCGCGAGCGCGGCGGCCGAGAGAAGGGCGGCGAGAACCGCGGCGGCCGGGAGGCACCCGCCCCGCTTGCGCGGGATTCCGCCTCCGGCTCGTCGTGCTTCACCTGCTGGCCGGACCCGGGCTCGAGCGGGCCGCGCGCTCAACCGAAGATCTCCTTGACCTTCTCGAAGAACGTCCGGGACATGGGCCCGGGCGTTTCCGCTGCGATCTGCTGGAATTCCGCCAGCAGGTCCTTCTGCCGCCGGGTCAGCTTCTTCGGCACCTCGATGAGGACCCGAACGACGAGATTGCCCCGGCGGTGGCTGTTGAGGACGGCGACCCCCTCGTTCCTCAGCACGAACTCCTGGCCGGACTGCGTCCCCGCGGGGACGGAAAGCTTCTTCTTCCCCGCGAGCGTCGGCACCTCGATCTCGGCCCCGAGCGCCGCCTGCGCGAACGTGATCGGGACCTCGCAGGACAGGTCCGCCCCGTCGCGCGCGAACAGGGGATGCTCCCGGACGGCGATGACCACGTAAAGGTCGCCCGGGGGCCCCCCCGACGCCCCGGCCTCTCCCTCGCCGCGGAGCTTCAGGCGCGTCCCGTTGTCCACGCCCGGCGGAATCTTGATCTTCAGCTGCCGGCTCTCGCGCACCGTTCCGGAGCCGTCGCACTTCGGGCACCGCTCCCTGATCACCTGGCCCGTTCCCCGGCACCTGCCGCAGGTGCGGGTCATCGAGAAGAATCCCTGCTGGACCGTGACCTGCCCCCGGCCGTTGCAGGCATCGCACCGGTCCGGCCTGGTCCCCTTGCGCGCCCCGCTGCCGCCGCACTCCGGGCAGGCGGACATCCGGGGGATCGCGAA
>JBLNEU010000072.1:0-3084 GCA_050263015.1 Deltaproteobacteria bacterium
CTCCCACGTGGCCCAGGCCTGCATCGAGGGGGGCCACGAAGTGCTCGTCGTGGACGACCTTTCCACGGGGAGGCGTGATAACCTGTCGCCGGAGGCGCGGTTCGTCCTGTGCGACATCGCCTCCGACACGGCGGTCGAGGCGGTGAGGACGTTCCGGCCCGAGATCGTCAACCACCACGCGGCCCAGATCGACGTCCGCGCCTCGGTCGCGGATCCGGTCTTCGACGCGCAGGTCAACATCATCGCGACGATCCGGCTTCTCGAGGCGTGCCGGCGGAACGGCGTGCGCAAGTTCGTCTTCGCGTCGTCGGGGGGCGCCGGGTACGGGGAGCAGGACCGGTTCCCGGCGGACGAGACGCACCCGCTGCGTCCCGTGAGCCCGTACGGCGCGGCGAAGGTCTCCGTGGAATGCTATCTCGGTTTCTACCGCGCCCAGTACGGGCTCGACTTCACGGCCCTCCGTTACGCCAACGTCTACGGGCCGCGCCAGGACCCCCACGGCGAGGCGGGCGTCGTCGCCATCTTCTGCCGCCGCCTTCTCCGGGGCCAGGCGGCCATCATCAACGGCGACGGCGAGCAGACGCGCGACTACGTCTACGTCGGCGACGTCGTCAGGGCGAACCTCGCGGCCCTTGCGCGCGGAGGCGGCCAGGCGATCAACATCGGGACCGGGATCGAGACGAGCGTGAACACGCTGTTCCGGTGCCTCCGGGACCTCTCCGGGTCGCGGCAGGACGAGATCCACGGGCCGGGGATGCCCGGGGAGCAGCGCCGCTCCTGCCTGGAAAACGGGCTGGCCCTGGATGAGCTGGGATGGTATCCTGAAACGTTCCTGGAGGAAGGACTCGCCCGAACCTGCTCTTTCTTCCGCGAAACGACGAAAGATTCCGACACGTGGTAACATGCGCATCGAGCACATCCGCAACTTCTCCATCATCGCCCACATCGACCACGGGAAGTCGACCCTCGCCGACCGGTTGATGGAGCACACGGGGACGTTGACCGAGAGGGAAAAGGTCGACCAGTTCCTCGACAAGATGGAGATCGAGCGGGAGCGGGGAATCACTATCAAGGCCCAGACCGTCCGGATGCGTTACAGGGCCCGGGACAACAAGGATTACGTCCTCAACCTGATCGACACGCCCGGCCACGTCGATTTCTCCTACGAGGTGTCGCGATCCCTCTGCGCCTGCGAGGGGGCCATCCTCGTGGTGGACGCCTCGCAGGGCGTCGAGGCACAGACCCTCGCCAACGTCTACATGGCCCTCGAGCAGAACCTCGAGGTCGTCACCGTCCTCAACAAGATCGATCTTCCCAACGCGGAGCCGGACCGGGTCCGCCGGGAGATCGAGGAGATCATCGGCCTCGAGACCGAGGGGTTGATCGCCGCCAGCGCCAAGAAGGGGACCGGCGTCCCGGAGATCCTCGAAGCGGTCGTCCGGGAGATTCCCCCTCCCGAGGGCAACCCGGAGGCGCCGGCGAAGGCGCTGATCGTCGACTCCTGGTTCGACAACTACGTGGGGGTCGTCGTCCTGGCGCGGGTCTTCGAGGGGACGCTCGCCCCCGGGCAAAAGATCCTTCTCATGGCCACGGGGAACGAGTTCGAGGTCCAGAAGGTCGGGGTCTTCAGCCCCCACGCGACGGAAGTCGCCTCGCTCGGGCCCGGCGAGGTCGGATTCGTCGTCGCGAACATCAAGGAGGTCCGCGAGACCAAGGTCGGGGACACCATCACCGACGCGCGGCGGCCCGCGGCGACCCCGCTTCCGGGGTTCAAGGTCGTCCGCCCGATGGTGTTCGCGGGGCTTTACCCGGTCGTCTCCGACGAGTACGGGCAGCTCCGGACGGCCATCGAGAAACTGCGGCTGAACGACGCATCCTTCACGGCGGACCCCGAAACCTCGGTCGCCCTCGGATTCGGGTTCCGGTGCGGCTTCCTCGGGCTTCTCCACATGGAGATCGTCCAGGAGCGGCTCGAGCGGGAATACGGCGTCTCGCTCATCACGACCGCCCCGACGGTCGGGTACCGGGCGATCCGCCGGGACGGCGTCGTGGTGGAAGTGGACAGCCCCGCCCGCCTGCCGGAGCCGCTCGAGCTCGATCACATCGAGGAGCCGTTCATCGCGGCCACCATCCACCTGCCCGCCGAGCACCTCGGCGGCGTCATCAAGCTGTGCGAGGAAAGGCGGGGCGTCCAGAAGCAGATGAAGTTCGTCACGGCGAACCGCGTCATCCTGGAATACCAGCTCCCGCTGAGCGAGATCGTCCTCGATTTCTACGACAAGCTCAAGACGGCGTCCCGCGGGTACGCCTCGATGGATTACGAGTTCTTCGAGTTCCGGCGGGGAGATCTCGTGCGGCTGGACATCCTCATCAACGGGGAGAAGGTGGACGCCCTCTCGCTCATCGTCCACCGCGACAGCGCCTACTACAAGGGGAGGGACGTGACCGAGCGCCTGCGGAAACTGATCCCCCGGCAGCTGTTCGAGGTCGTCATCCAGGCGGCGATCGGCTCCAAGGTCATCGCCCGGGAATCCGTCAAGGCGATCCGGAAGAACGTGATCGCCAAATGCTACGGGGGCGACATCACGCGGAAAAGGAAGCTCCTCGAAAAGCAGAAGGAGGGAAAGAAGCGGATGAAGCAGGTCGGGACGGTGGAGATCCCCCAGGAAGCGTTCCTCTCGATCCTCAAGGTGAAGGAATGATCTCCGTGAAGGAGAACGCGGAACCGAAAGGCGCCGGGGAGCGGGCCGCGGCCGACGCGGGGGGCAAGGGGAGGGTCCGGGAGTACATCGAGGCGTTCGTCGTCGCGCTCCTCATCGCGCTCGTCGTGCGGACCCTCGTCATCCAGGCGTTCAAGATCCCCTCGGGCTCGATGGAGAACACCCTCCTCGTCGGGGACCACATCTTCGTCAACAAGTTCATCTACGGATACCACATCCCGGTCACGAAGGGGCGCGTCCTGGAGTTCCGCCACCCGAAGCGCGGCGACATCATCGTCTTCGAGTTCCCGGAGGATCCGAGCAAGGATTTCATCAAGCGCGTCGTCGGGATCCCGGGGGACAGCGTCGAGATCCGGAACAAGGT
>JBLNEU010000073.1:0-3748 GCA_050263015.1 Deltaproteobacteria bacterium
GGCATGCCGGACAAGCGGGAAGACCGGTCGCGGCGCGGCGTCGCATGAGGCAGTCAACCCTCGGACGAAGACTCGGGAGGCATTATGAGACGCGTGGGATCTGTCGGGCTGGTACTCTTCGTGGTGGTTCTCGGCCTCGGCCCGTTGACGGCTCAGGGGGCCAATCTGCCCAACTATCTTGTCCTGAAGGGAGGTGTGTACTCGCCCGAGGCCAGTGACCTTGACGACGTCAACGCCGATACCGGGTTCAACGGCGAGATCGCGTTCGGACATTACTTCCTGCCGATCCTGGCCGTCGAGCTCGGGGCCGGCTATTTCGAGTCGAGCGGCGATCGCTTGCCCATTCTCGGGCCTGCGGACGTCGATCTTTACGCGATCCCCGTCACGCTGAACCTCAAGGGCGTAATTCCCCTCGGCAACCTGGAGTTGTACGGTCTCGGGGGGATCGGCTACTATTTCACCCACGCCGAGGTGATTCAGGCCGCCATCAACGACAGCGACTCGGACGGCGCCTTCGGATTCCAGCTCGGGGCGGGAGCCGCGTTCAACGTGACCAACTCCCTGTTCATCGGCGCCGAGGCGAAATACTTCTGGCTCGAGCCGAAATTCGAGTTGAACGGGGTCCCGCCGGACCAGGCAGAAATCAAGTTCGACGGCTGGCTCGGCACGATCAACCTCGGATTCAGGTACTGATACTGAAGAACCTTTCCCGGGGGCGTCGCCCGGCGCCCCCCCTTTCCCTCCCGCTCCCGGCGGGCCTGGGGCATTCAGCCATCCGCAAGGTCGGGCTCTTCCTTGCCTGCCGACTGCCCGGTGACCGGGCAGTCGGCAGGATCAGAGGCCGGGACGGTTCGCGTCCCCCCTTCCCGGCATCGTAACTGGATCGATAGCGACCGAATCGATTCCTGCGGCGCGAATGCGGGCCCCGAGGTGCCCGCATCCGGAAGAGCCGCGGGTCTGGGCGATTCCGGTGGAGACAACCGTCGCGTGTAGAATCTGCGGCTTGCTGCAGCGCATGGAGGACCCGCTCCCGGGTACGGCGGCCGCCTGCCTCCGGTGCGGTACGATCGTGGGCAGACGACCGCCCGACAGCCTCGCACGGACGGCTGCGTTCTCGCTCGCCGCACTGATCCTCTACGTCCCCGCGAACATCTATCCGATCGTGCGCATGGAGTATTACGGCGCCCATTCGGAGAGCACCGTCTGGGACGGGTGCGTGAAGCTCCTGCAGGACGGCGAGTGGCTGGTGGCCTTGATCGTCTTCCTCGCCAGCATCCTGATTCCCCTGTTCAAGCTTCTCGGGCTGTTCTTCCTGGCCGCCACGGCGCGCACCCGATCCTCGCGCCGCCGGCGGGAACGAACCTGGATCTGCCGGTTCATCGGCGTCATCGGTCCGTGGGCGATGCTCGACGTATTTCTCCTGGCGGTGCTCGTGGCGCTGGTCAAGCTGGAGCGGATCGCCACGATCCTGCCCGGTCCCGGACTCCTGGCATTCACCGGGGTCGTGGTATTGACCATACTCGCTTCGGCCAGCTTCGACCCGAGATTGATCTGGACGGGACCGGGCGGCACCGAATGAACGAGTCGCGACAAGGTCCCGCGGGTGCCGGGATCCCGGTGGCGAGGCGGGTCGCGACGAGGTGGCCCTTCTCGATCGTGTGGGTCGTGCCGGCGGTCGCAGCCGTCCTCGCCGGCTATCTCTTCTACGACCGCGTCCGCGAGCTCGGGCCGACGATCACGATCCGGTTCAAGGACGCCAGCGGCCTGAGACCCGGCCAGACGCCGATCCGGTATCGCGGCGTGGCGATCGGCGCGGTGACTGACGTCGAACTGAGCGAGGACCAGCAGCATGCCGTGGTGAGGGCGCGCCTGCAACGCTCGGCTGCCCCGGTGGCCCGGGAAGGGACCGTGTTCTGGATCGTCCGCCCGGAAGTGGGAATCGGAAACATCTCCGGCCTGGGAACGGTCGTCACCGGACCGCAGATCGAGGCGCTGCCGGGAGCCGGCAAGGCGAAATCGGCCTTCGTGGGGCTGGAGACTCCACCCGTGGCGCTGGAACGCAATGGTCTGAGGATCGTCCTGCTCTCCGGCCATCTCGGATCGTTGAAGTTCAATTCGCCGGTCTATTATCGCGGCGTCGAGGTGGGAGCAGTGCAGGATTCGAGTTTGAGCGCCGACGCCACCACGGTGAAGGTCCACGTGGTCATCAAGCGTCGGTATGCGAGCCTGGTCCGGAAGGGCTCGAAGTTCTGGAACGCGAGCGGTGTCGACATGCGCGTCGGCCTGTTCCGGGGCCTGGAGATCAACATGGAGTCGCTGAGATCGCTGATGGCCGGGGGGATAGCCTTCGCGACCCCGGACGATCCGAACGACGAACCGGCGAAGGACGGAGCGGCGTTCCCCCTCCACGACAAGCCGAAGGGGGAATGGCTGGGATGGACCCCGAAGATCGCGCTGCCGCCGGATGGCCGGGTCTCTCCTCCGTGAGGGGGTAGACCTGCCGGCGCGGAAACCGGCCGGAGACAGGGGGGATCATGGAAAAGCGAGAACCGGAAGATCTCCGCGCGCGTTTCGGCAAGCTCCTGCGTTCCTCGGGCTCCGCGGTTCGCGCGGTGCCGAAGGGAATCCGCTGGGCCGCCGGCATCCTCGTTGTCCTTCTCGCCGGCCTGTCCGTCGCCTCGCACTTCCTCGACGAACCGTTCCGCAGATCCATGGAGAAGAGGATGAACGACAGCCTCAAAGGATATTCGGTCCGCCTTCCATACCTGCACTACCAGCTGGTCGGCTTGTCGTTGACGCTCAAGGGACTGACGGTCATCCAGCAGGCCAACCCGGATCCTCCGATCGCTCATTTTCCGGTCCTTCGCATCGGCGTTCACTGGCGGGAAATACTCTTCGGCAGGCTGGTCGCGGAGTTTCGGCTCGAGCGTCCGGAAGTCCTGATCAACCTGCAGCAGCTTCGCAGCGAAGCCGCCAGCAAAGTGCCGCTCTCGGAACATGGCTGGCAGCGGGCCGTGGAGGCGATGTACCCTCTCAAGATCAATGCCCTCTCGATCCAAGATGCCAAGATCACCTACATCGACCAGGACCGGGACATGCCGCTGCGCCTGACTCGCCTGACGCTTACGGCGGGCAATATCCGCAACGTCCGTTCGCCGAACAAGGTTTACCCTTCATCCTTCCGCCTGGAAACGGCGATCTTCGGGACCGGAAGAGGAACGGTCGAAGGCAACGCCAATTTCCTCGCGGAACCGTATCCGGGCGTCGATGCCCGCATCGTGCTGAACGATGTCCCGCTCGAGTACTTCAAGCCGGTGATCGCGCGCACGAATCTTTCGATCCGGAAGGGACGTTTCTCCGGTTCCGGCAGGATCGAGTACGCCCCCAAGGTGAAGATCGCGCATCTCGAGGACCTGACGATCCGCGACCTGGATATCGACTACATCCATACGCCGCAAACCGCCGCGGCGGAGAAGGAACGCGCCGAGGAGGTCGCGGAAGCGGTCAAGGAAATCGGCAAATCGGAGCTGCTGCTCCACGTCGACCGGCTTCGGTTCGACGATTGCACGGTCGGCATGGTGAACGAGGCCGCCAACCGCCCCTACCGCGTCTACCTCGCGGATGCCGATCTCCGCCTGACCAATCTCTCCAACAGGTTTTCGAAGGGCCCCGCGGAGGCGGAGCTGCGCGGACGGTTCATGGGGAGCGGCGCGACCACGGTCAACGCCCGGTTCCGGCCGGAGGAGCG
>JBLNEU010000074.1:0-5676 GCA_050263015.1 Deltaproteobacteria bacterium
CAGTACGCCTTGAGCTGGCGGATCCGCCGCGCGATGAGCGTCGTGTACTGGGAGCCGAAGTCCAGGGTCAGGATCTTGTCGCTCAATGTCTTACTCCAACCTGTAGTTCGGAGCTTCCTTCGTGATGATGACGTCGTGCACGTGGCTCTCCCGCAGTCCCGCGGCCGTGATCTTCATGAACCGGGCCCGCTTCTGGAGCTCCGCGATGTTCGCCGCTCCGACGTACCCCATGCCGGATTTCATCCCCCCGAGGAGCTGGTAGATCATCGGGGCGAGCGGCCCGCGGTACGGCACGCGCCCCTCGATCCCCTCGGGTACGAGCTTGGACTCCGACTCCACGTGGGACTGGAAGTACCGGTCCTTGCTCCCCTGCCCCATCGCGCCGATGGACCCCATGCCGCGGTAGACCTTGTACGAGCGGCCCTGGTAGAGGACGATCTCTCCGGGGCTCTCGTCGGTCCCGGCGAAGAGCGACCCGATCATCACGGCGGATGCGCCGGCCGCCAGCGCCTTGGTCAGATCCCCCGAGAACTTGATCCCGCCGTCGGCGATCAGCGGAATCCCCTTCTTCGCGGCGGCAGCGGCGCACTTCATCACGGCCGTGACCTGGGGGACGCCGACGCCGGCGACGATCCGCGTCGTGCAGATCGATCCCGGCCCCACGCCCACCTTGACGCAATCGACGCCCGCCTTGATGAGCGCCTCCGCCGCCTCCTCGGTGGCCACGTTCCCCGCGATCAGCTGCACGTCCGGGAAGTTCTTCCGGGTCGCCTTGACCGCCTCGATCACGTCCCTCGCGTGGCCGTGGGCCGTGTCGATGCAGATGACGTCGGCGCCGGACTTGAGGAGCTTCTCGACCCGCTCCTCGCGTCCCGCCCCGACGCCGATGGCCGCGCCGACGCGAAGCCGGCCCCTGCCGTCCTTGCACGCCAGCGGGTACTTCTTGATCTTGAGGATGTCCTTGATCGTGATGAGCCCGCGCAGGTTGTTCTTGCCGTCGACCACGAGGAGCTTCTCGATCCGGTTCTTGTGGAGGATCTCCTTGGCCTGGTCGAGGGTGGTGCCCACGGCGACCGTCACCAGCCGATCCTTGGTCATCACGTTCTCGATCGGCTGCTCGAAGTTCGTCTCGAACCTCAAGTCCCGGTTGGTGAGGATCCCCACGAGCTTCCCCGCCTTGGTGACCGGCAGGCCCGAGATCCGGTATTTCTGCATCACGACGAGGGCCTCGGCGACCTTCTGGTCCGGCGCGACGGTGATCGGGTCGGAGATCATGCCGCTCTCGGACTTCTTGACCTTGTCGACCTCGCTCGCCTGCTCGTCCGGCGAGTTGTTCCGGTGGACGATCCCGATCCCCCCTTCCCGCGCCATCGCGATCGCCGTGTCCGCCTCGGTGACCGTGTCCATCGCCGCGCTCAGGAGCGGGATGTTCAGCCGCACCTTGGGCGTCAGCATGATGGAGACGTCCACGTCCTTCGGGAGAACCTTCGACTCCGCCGGCAGGAGCAGAACGTCGTCGAACGTCAGCCCCTCTTCGAGGCCCCTGATCTCACCCGTCCCGGTCCGATCCATCAACGCCCCCCCTTTTTCTCGGGCGGAAACCCCCGGAGGATTCCCTCCAGGAGCCCCGCGTCGCTGATCTCGAGTCTCGCGGCGCCGAACCGCTCCATGGCCGCGACGGCCTGGCAGATCCCGGGCACCATGTAATGCTCGCGCCCCTTTTCCATCCCCGGCAGCGCCAGGATCCCGGCCGCGCTCAAGGCGCACAGCCGGCGCTCCCACGCGCGGACCTTCCCCGCCGGCATCGCGTACCCGTCGATGCGATCGGGGCGGTAAGACCTCATCCTCATGTCGAGCGCCGCGAGGGTCGTAAACGTCCCGGCGGTCCCCACGAGGCGGCGAAAAACGCGCCGGCCGAAGCCCCTCGTTCCGGCCTCGATCCGGTCGGCCAGGAAAAATCCGAGGTTCCGGAGCTGCCACGGCGCCGGCGGATCCGACAGCCGGAACACGTCCCGCAGGACCACGACGCCGATCGGCAGGCTGACCGACTCGCCCGTGCCGGGCCCGGCGATGAACTCGGTGCTCCCGCCGCCGATGTCCATCACGAGAGCGCCGCGTCCCGCCGCTCCCCCTCCGGTGACCCCGGCCCAGGTCAGCCGCGCCTCCTCGTCCGGGGAGATGACCTCGACCGGAATTCCGGCGGCGGACGCGCCGGAAAGAAAAGCGTCCCTGTTCGATGCGTCCCGCAACGCCGCGGTGCCGCACGCCCTTAACCCTTCCACGCCCAGCCGGTCGAGCTCCCGGCGGAAGGCGCGCAGGGCGGTCACCGAATCGCGCAACTCCCGGTCGCCGATCGCCCCGGTCTCCCGGATCCCGCGGCCCATCCCCGTGATCCGCCGCATCCGCAGGACGGGATGCAGCCCCCGCCCGTCCCGGCCCGCGACGAGCATCCGGACCGTGTTCGTCCCGACGTCAACGGCCGCGATCGGCTTCGTCAGAGACTGCACCCGTCTCCTTTTTCGGGGATGCACCTTCCCCTTCGTGTTGCCGTTCCAGGGCACCGATGACGCTGGCGCAAAGCAGGTACGCCGCGGCGAAAAGGTATGCGACGATTATAAAGCAGATGATGGTGAACAGGGAACCGTAAATTACATTCAACCTGCTGAATTTCTTGATATAAAAAGTGAATCCCCACTTGATCGCGTACAGGAGCGCCAGGAAGACGACGCTTCCGCCGAACGCGTGCCGCCACGGCATCTTGCCGGGGGACAGGTACCGGTAGCTGAGCGCCCCCCCCAGAAGGACGATCCCCGCGAGCGCCGAGTCGGCGATCGTCTGGAGCAGGAGGTGGAACGCCCCGTTGAATTCGCGCCCCACCATCTCGCGCGTCAGGACCATGAACCCTTTCCACACGGGAGGGACGAGGATCGCGGCAAACGCGAGAACCGTGAGGGCAAGCACCAGGACCACGTGGAACAGAAGACTCCTGGAGAACCGCTTCCGCCGGCGCTTCCGGAGCATCACGGCCAGCGACGTGTGGACGGCGTCGGTGGCCGAATACGACGAGAACAGCAGGAGGACGAGTCCGAGGACCCCGAACGTCGCCCGTGACGCGAAGAGCCCTTTCAGGACCGGCACCAGGACCTGCGCCCCGTACGGGAACGTGTTTCTCAGGAGGTTCGTCAGCTGGGCGAACGGGAGGTCGGTCGTCCGGATGAACAGGGATGTCATGGCGAACACGAGGAACAGGACCGGGATGGCCGACAGCAGGATGTTGTAGGCGACGGCGGCGCTGTAGACCAGCCCGTGTCTCCGGAAGAAGGCAACGACTCCCTCGGCGACGCCCCGCAACACCCGCGATGTCGCGTCGGTCATCGCTCGCGGTAGACGATGCGGATGGGCGATCCGTCGAACCCGAACCGTTCCCTGACCCTGTTCTGCAGGAACCGCGTGAACGACTCGGGCACGCCCGCGCGGTCCTTGACGAAGACGGCGAACGAGGGGGGCATCACGCCGACCTGCGTCATGTAGAACGCCCGGTTGCGTCCCCGCTCCGACGGGATCGGAACCGAGTAGAGGAAGGCGGCGGCCGTCCGGTTGAGCACTCCCGTGGGGATGCGCCGCTTGAAGCTGTCGAACGCTTCCTCGATCTTCCTGAACAGGAGCGGGAGTCCCTTTCCGTTGACGGCCGCGACGGCGACGACCGGCGCGAACGACGCGTAGCCGAGCGTCTCCTGGATCCTGCGGAGCCCCTGCCGCCTCGCCTCTTCCCCCGCCCAGCCGTCCGCCTTGTTGGCGGCCACGACCACCGCCCGCTCCTCGTTCAGGACGTAGCGCAGGACCTGCTGGTCCTGGTGCGTCACCCCCTCGGGGCCGTCGATCATGAGGATCGCCACGTCGCACCGCTTGAGGCAGTCGAGACTCTTCAGGACGGAGAATTTCTCGATCACGTTCTCCGTCTTGCGCTTCGCGCGGATCCCCGCCGTGTCGATGAACAGGAACCGCTTCCCGCCGTATTTCACGAGGACGTCGACGGCGTCGCGCGTGGTCCCGGGAACCTCGGACGCGATCACCCGCTCGTACCCGACCAGCGTGTTGATGAGGGTCGATTTCCCGACGTTGGGGCGGCCCAGGACGGCGACCCGCGCCACGATCTCCTCGGGGACCGCGTCCTCCTTCGCGCTCTTCGGGACAAGGGCCACGACGTCGTCGAGGATCTCCCCGATCCCGGTCCCGTGCTCGGCGGAAACCGGGTAGATCCGCTCCACGCCGAGCTCGTGGAACACCGAGACGCCCTCGGCCCCCGCGCGCGCGTCCACCTTGTTCGCCGCCAGGAAGAACGGCTTCTCGCGCTCCCGGAGCATGCCGACGATCTCCTTGTCGAGCGGCAGCACCCCGTCGCGGGCGTCCACGAGGAAGATGACCGCGTCGGACTCGTAGATCGCCCGCAGGACCTGGCCCCGGACCTTGGAGAGCAGGTCGTCGTCCTCCGCCCCCGTGTACCCGCCCGTGTCGACGACGCTGAACCTGCGCCCGTCGTGCTCCGCCGGAAGCGAGACGAGGTCGCGGGTGACGCCCGGCTCTCCGTAGGTGATGGCGCGGCGCTTGCCGGTGATCCGGTTGAAGAGCGTGGACTTCCCGACGTTCGGGCGCCCCACGAGCGATACGGTGAATCCCGCCTTATCCATACCCCAGCCGTCTCAGCTTGGTTTCGTTGCGGCTCCAGTCCTTCTCGACCTTCACGAACAGATCCAAGTATACCCGTTCGCCCGTCTCTTTCTCCAGTTCCAGTCGCGCCGCGGTCCCGATCATCTTCAGCATGCTCCCGCCCCGCCCGATGACGATCCCTTTCTGCGACTCGCGCTCGACGCCGATCTCCGCCCGGATCCGCGTCAGGCCCTTGTCGGCGTCCTCCCGGTACTCCTCGATCGCCACCGCCACGCTGTAGGGAAGCTCCGCGTCGAGATACTGGAACAGCTTCTCCCGGATCACTTCCTTGGCGATGAAGCGCATCGGGAGGTCGGTGAGATCGTCCTCGGGGTAGAACGCCGGCCCCTCCGGCAGCGTCCCGAACAGGAAGGAGACCAGCTCCGCGACCCCGGACCCGCGCGTCGCGGACACGGCGAACCCCTCCTTGTAGAGTCCCGAGGCCATGAGCTCGGCGCGCCGCGCCGCGGACCCGTCCGCCCCCATCCGGTCCGCCTTGTTGACGACGAGCACCCGCGGGACCGCGGCCTGCGACACGATCCCGCGCACGAGGGACTCTTCCTCGCCGCCGTCCCCGCGGCGGTCGTCGACCACGTGGACCACGATGTCGGCCTCGCCGGCGATCCGCGCCGCCGTCGCGACCATGTGTTCGTTGAGGGCCCGCCGGGCCCTGTGGATCCCGGGGCTGTCGAGGAATACGACCTGTCCCCGGTCGTCCGTCAGGATGCCGGCGATCCGGTCCCGGGTCGTCTGCGGCTTGCGGGACACGATCGCGACCTTCGCGCCCAGGATCCGGTTCAGAAGGGTCGACTTGCCGACGTTGGGCCTCCCGAGGAGGGCGACGAAACCCGATTTTCTCACCCGGCATCCTCCGTCGGCGCGAGGGCGGCCAGGAGCGTCGACGCCGCGGCCATCCCCGCCTCCTTCTTCGTCGCCCCGGCCCCTTCCGCGTCGCGGCCGTCCGACAGC
>JBLNEU010000075.1:0-3169 GCA_050263015.1 Deltaproteobacteria bacterium
GAGGCCCTGAACATCCCCAAGGACCACCCCGCCCGCGACATGCAGGACACGTTCTACGTGGAGTGGCCGGGGGGGGATCTCGTCCTGCGCACCCACACCTCGCCGATCCAGGTCAGGACGATGGAGTCCATGCGGCCGCCGGTCCGCGTCATCGCGCCCGGCGCCGTCTACCGGTGCGACTCCGACATCACCCACAGCCCGATGTTCCACCAGGTGGAGGGATTCGCCGTCGACCGGGACACCACGATGGCGGACCTGAAAGGGCTCCTGACGGAATTCTGCCGGATGATGTTCGGCCCGGGCAAACCGCTTCGCTTCCGCCCGAGCTTCTTCCCGTTCACGGAGCCGTCGGCCGAAGTGGACATCCGCTGCGTGATCTGCGGCGGCTCCGGCTGCCGGGTCTGCAAGGAGTCCGGCTGGCTCGAGATCCTCGGCTGCGGGATGATCGACCCTGCCGTCTACGGCTTCGTCGGGTACGATCCCGAGGTCTACACCGGCTTCGCGTTCGGGATGGGCGTGGAGCGCATCGCGATGCTGCGCCACGGGATCAGCGACATCCGCCTCTTCTTCGAGAACGACATCCGCTTCCTGTCGCAGTTCCAGGCGTAAACCGGGTTCGGGGAGAGCGCGAACCGTGAAGATCCTGTATTCCTGGCTCAAGGAGTTCATCGACACGCGCCTGTCGCCGGCGGGGGTGCAGGAGGCCCTGACGATGGCGGGCGTCGAGGTGTCGTCGTGCCGGTTTCTCGGCGGCGGCCTCGACGGCGTCGTGACGGCGAAGATCGTCGAGCAGGGGCGCCACCCGAACGCCGACAAGCTGTCGCTGTGCCGCGTGACCGACGGCGCCTCCGAGTACGGCATCGTCTGCGGGGCCCCGAACATGAAGCCGGGGGACGTCGTCGCGCTCGCGAAGACCGGGGCGAAGCTGCCCAACGGCATGGAGATCAGGAAGGCGAAGATCCGGGGGCAGGCCTCGGAAGGAATGCTCTGCTCGGAGCAGGAGCTGCGGCTCGCCGATGAGTCCGCGGGGATCATGATCCTGCCGCCCGGCACGCCGCTCGGCAGGCCGCTGGCCGCGGCGATCGGGCTCGACGACTGGCTTCTCGAGGTGGAGATCACCCCCAACCGGGGCGACTGCCTGAGCGTGCTGGGGGTCGCCCGGGAGCTGGCCGCCATCACGGGGGAAAAGGTCGTGTTGCCGGACGCGACGGTCGCGGAAAGCGGACCGGCGGCGTCAACCCTTGCCTCCGTTGCGGTGACCGACACCGACCTGTGCCCCCGGTATTCCGCGCGGGTCGTCACCGGCGTAACGATCGCGCCGTCTCCCGACCGGATGCAGCGCCGGCTGTCCCTGTGCGGCATCCGGCCGATCAGCAACATCGTCGACATCACCAACTACCTTCTCCTGGAGCTCGGACAGCCGATGCACGCGTTCGACCTGGACCGGCTGCGGGGCGCGAAGATCGACGTGAAACGTTCCGGCGTTTCCCGGACGTTCGCGACGCTCGACGGGGTCGAAAGGGAGATCGCGCCGGAGATGCTCCTCATCTGGGACGGCGAGGGGCCGGTCGCGGTCGCGGGAGTGATGGGCGGGTTGAACACCGAGGTGCTCCCGACGACCCGGCGGGTTCTCTTCGAGAGCGCGCACTTTTCGCCCGTCTCGATCCGGTCCACCGGGAGGCGGCTCGGGCTCTCGAGCGAGTCGTCGTACCGCTTCGAGCGGGGCGTCGACCCGGCGGGAACTGCCTACGCGGCCGACCGGGCGGTCTCGCTCCTTTCACGGTTCGCCTCCCTCGCGGCCGCCCCGGGGGTCATCGACGTCGGCGGGGGACGGGATTTCTCGAGGGCCGTCCCGTTCCGGCCGGCCCGGGTCGAGCGGATCGTCGGCAGAACGTATTCCGAGATGGAGTGCGGCGAGACGTTCGCGCGCCTGTCGTTTCCCTACAGGGAGAGCGGTCCCGGCCTCTGGACGGTGACGGTTCCCGCGCGCCGGTTCGACATCGAGCGCGAGATCGACCTCGTGGAAGAGGTCGCGCGGCTGACGGGATACGACAAGATTCCGACGACGTACCCGGAATCCGGCGCGCCCGAGTTCTCGCCGGACGACCGGTTCGTCGCGGCCTCCGAGCGCGCATCCGAATTCCTCCGGGGCCAGGGATTCTCGCAGGTCATCAACTTCTCCTTCGTCCCGGAGAAGGAGTGGGCGCGCCACGCGGCGCTGCTCGGCTTCGACGCCGCCGACGCGCTGCGCCTCTCCAACCCGATCTCCGACGACGCCACGATGATGCGGCCCCACCTCCTGATGGGGCTTCTCCACAACGTCGCCGCGAACGTCAGGCGGTTCGTCGACGACATCCGCCTTTTCGAGTCCGGAAAGGCGTTCGGGAAATCGCTCGAGGCGGGTCATTTCGAGGAGCCGCGGCTCGGGGTCGTCATGTACGGGCGCCGCCTTCCCGGCGGGTGGAGCGGCGGCGACGCGATCGACTTCTACGACGCCAAGGGGGTGGTCGAGGGCCTGCTCGGCCTGTTCGGCGCGCCGCAGGCCCACTTCGTGCCCGCGTCGTCGCGTCCCTTCCTCGCCCACGGCAAGGCCGCGGAAATCCTGATGGATGGGGAAGTCGTCGGCTGGGTCGGGACCGTGTGCCGCGAGCTCCTGTCCGCGCTCGACATTCCCGGGCCGGTCCAGTTCGCCGAGCTCCGGATGGGGGCGATCACCGCGGAGGTGCGCCCGCCGGCCCAGGCCGCCGCCGTTCCGAAATACCCCCCGGTTTTCCGGGACTTCGCCTGCGTCATGCCGTCGCCCGTCGCGGTAGCGGACATCCTGGCGATGGTCCGGGAAACGTCCGCCGAGATCGCGTCTGCCACCGTCTTCGACGTCTATACGGGCGAAAAGATCGGGGAAGGAAGGAAAAGCGTCGCTTTCCGGGTGACGCTCCAGGCGAAAGACAGAACCTTGACGGACGCGGACGTCCATAGTATACATACCAAAATAGTAAAATTATTGGAGAATCGGTTCGGCGGAACGATTCGCACCTCGTGATACCAGATCGAAGGGGAGGGCGGAATGACGAAGGCGGACCTGGTCGAGATCGTGTACGAGAAAGTCGGCGGCCTCTCCAAGAAGGAGTCGCAGGACATCGTCGAGGCGATTTTCGACACGATGAAGACG
>JBLNEU010000076.1:0-3444 GCA_050263015.1 Deltaproteobacteria bacterium
GAGAACGGTCGTCGCGTCGAGGTGGGAGAAGGTGGTCGCCGGCGCCGGGTCGGTGAGGTCGTCGGCGGGGACGTAGATCGCCTGGACCGAGGTGATCGACCCGCGCTTGGTCGACGTGATCCGCTCCTGGAGCTCGCCCAGGTCGGTGGACAGGGTCGGCTGGTAGCCGACCGCCGACGGGATGCGGCCCAGGAGCGCCGACACCTCGGAGCCCGCCTGGGTGAACCGGAAGATGTTGTCGATGAACAGGAGCACGTCCTGCCCTTCCTCGTCGCGGAAATATTCCGCCGCCGTGAGGGCCGACAGCCCGACCCGCGCGCGCGCGCCGGGCGGCTCGTTCATCTGGCCGTACACGAGGCACGCCTTCTCCAGGACCTTGAACTCCTTCATCTCGAGCCACAGGTCGTTCCCCTCGCGGGTGCGCTCGCCCACGCCGCCGAACACGGAGTAGCCGCCGTGCTCGATGGCGATGTTGTGGATGAGCTCCATGATGACGACCGTCTTGCCGACGCCGGCGCCGCCGAACAGGCCGATCTTGCCGCCCTTGGCGTACGGGGCGAGGAGGTCGACGACCTTGATCCCGGTCTCCAGGATCTCGACCTTGGTGGACTGCTCCTCGAAGGAGGGCGCGTGGCGGTGGATCGGGTACCGCTTCTTCGTCATGATCTCGCCGCCCTCGTCGACCGGCTCGCCGATCACGTTCATGATGCGGCCGAGCGTCCCGGGGCCGACGGGGATCGTGATGGGGCCGCCCGTGTCGACCGCGTCGGTGCCGCGGACGAGGCCGTCGGTGGAGTCCATCGCGACGCAGCGGACCACGTTGTCGCCCAGGTGCTGGGCGACCTCGACGACGAGGTTCCCCTCCTTGTCGCTGATGCTCGTGTTCGTGATCCGGATCGCGTTGTACAGGGCCGGCAGCTGGCCGGGCTCGAACCGCACGTCGACGACGGGCCCGATCACCTGCACGATCTTTCCCTTGTTCATCGTCTCCCTCTCCTCCTTGGCAATCCTGCGAAGAAGCGTCTACCCTTTGAGCGCCTCGGCGCCGCCGATGATCTCCATGAGCTCCTTGGTGATCGTGGCCTGCCGGGCGCGGTTCATCTGGAGCGTGAGACTCGCGATCATGTCGACCGCGTTGTTGGTGGCCGAGTCCATCGCGCTCATCCGGGCGCCGTGCTCCCCGGCCACCGACTCGAGCAGGATCCGGAAGATCTGAGTCTCGACGTATTTCGGAAGGAGCGTCGCCAGGATCTGTTTCTGCGACGGCTCGTACAGGTAGTCGACCAGCCCGCCCTTGCCGGCCTCCGTCCCCTCGAGGGCGATGGGGAAGAGCGCGTCGAACCGGGGCGTCTGGGAAATGGCCGAGCGGAACTCGTTGAAGGCGACCACGACCGCGTCGAACTCCCCGGCGAGGAAACCGTCGACCAGGTCGTGGGCCATCTGCTCGGCGTGCATGTACGAGAGCGATCCCAGGACGCTCACGTACTCCTTGCGGACCGGGATCCGGCGGCGGCGGAAGAAGTCGCGGGCCTTGCGCCCCACGGAGAAGATGGCGATCTCCTCGTGGCTGCCCCGCTTCTCGGCGAGGAACCGGTTGGCGGCCCGGAGGAGGTTCGCGTTGAAGCCGCCGCACAGGCCCCGGTCCGAGGTGACGACGAGGAGCGCGAGCTTCTTCGCCTCGCGGGCGGCAAGCAGCGGGTGGGCATCCTGGCCGGCCCGGCCGGCGAGCCCCTGGACGACCTCGCGCATCTTGCGCGCGTACGGCCTCGCGGCCACGATGGCGTCCTGGGCGCGCTTGAGCTTCGCCGCCGACACCATCTTCATCGCCTTGGTGATCTGCTGGGAACTCTTGACGCTGCTGATCCGCTTGCGGATCGCGCGGATGTTCGCCATCGTCTGCCGTCGCCCCTTCTTGTCCCGTTATTCCTTGAAAACGCCCTTGAATTCCTCGAGGGCGGCGGACAGGTTCGACTTCATGGCGTCGTCGATGGTCTTCTTCTCGCGGAGCGTCTGGAGCAGCGCCCCATGCTTGTCCTTCATGTACACCGACAGCTCGGATTCGTATTTCAGGAGCGAGGCGACGTCGTAACCGTCGACGAAGCCGTTCGTGGCGGCGAAGATGGTGACGATCTGGTTCTCCACGGGCTGGGGCTCGTACTGGGCCTGCTTGAGGATCTCCACGAGCCGCGCGCCGCGGGCGAGCTGCATCTGGGTCGCCTTGTCGAGGTCGGAGCCGAACTGGGCGAACGCCGCCATCTCGCGGTACTGGGCGAGCTCGAGGCGCAGCCGCCCGGCGATCTGCTTCATCGCCTTGACCTGGGCGTTGCCGCCGACCCGGGAGACCGAGAGCCCCACGTTGACGGCCGGGCGGACGCCGGAATAGAAGAGGTCCGCCTCGAGGTAGATCTGGCCGTCGGTGATCGAGATGACGTTGGTCGGGATGTACGCGGAGACGTCGCCCGCCTGCGTCTCGATGATCGGGAGCGCCGTCAGCGACCCGCCGCCTTCCTTGTCGGAGAGCTTCGCCGCCCGCTCGAGGAGGCGGGAGTGGAGATAGAAGACGTCGCCCGGGTACGCCTCGCGCCCCGGCGGCCGCCGCAGCAGGAGCGACAGCTGCCGGTACGACACGGCGTGCTTGGAGAGGTCGTCGTAGATGCAGAGGGCGTGGCGGCCGCTGTCCCGGTAGAACTCGCCGATCGTGCACCCGGAGTACGGCGCGATGAAGTTCAAGGGCGCGGACTCGGAGGCGGTGGACGCCACGACGATCGTGTACTCCATGGCGCCGTACTGCCGCAGCTTCTCGACGACCTGGGCCACGGTCGACCGCTTCTGTCCGATGGCCACGTAGATGCAGATGACCCCGGTCCCCTTCTGGTTGATGATCGTGTCGAGGGCGACCGCGGTCTTTCCCGTCTGGCGGTCGCCGATGATGAGCTCGCGCTGGCCCCGCCCGATGGGGATCATGGCGTCGATCGACTTCAGCCCCGTCTGGAGCGGCTCCTTCACCGGCTGGCGCTTGACGATGCCGGGCGCCTTGATCTCGATCCGGCGGAAGTCCTTCGTCTCGATGGGTCCCTTGCCGTCGATCGGCTGGCCGAGGGAATTGACGACGCGCCCGACCATCGCGTCGCCGCACGGCACCTCGACGATGCGGCCGGTGCGCCGGACCACGTCGCCTTCCTTGATGAGCTGGTCGTCGCCCAGGAGCGCGACGCCCACGTTGTCCTCCTCGAGGTTGAGCACCATCCCGCGGACGTCCCCCGGGAACGCCAGAAGCTCGCCGGCCATCGCCTTCTCCAGCCCGTGGATGCGGGCGATGCCGTCCCCGACCGAGAGGACGACGAGCGTCTCGGCCACGTCGACGCGCTTCTCGTATCCCTTGATCTGGCTCTTGAGGATCTCCGTGATTTCTTCGGCGCGTATGCTCATGGCGATGGACTCACC
>JBLNEU010000077.1:0-3876 GCA_050263015.1 Deltaproteobacteria bacterium
TCCGGGGGGGCTCCCACTGCGCTACGTCCGCGCCGGCCCGGCCTCGCTTGTGGACGTGCCCCGCGGTCATCTCCCAGCCCTTATCTTCCCGTAGCGATATTCGCCACTCGTCGGTTCCAAGGTATGTGCGGCATCCGCATGCCGCGCCTGGCCGCGCGATGGAAAGCCTTCGGCAGCGCGAGCGGCTGCCGGGCCTGAACGTGCGGCCTCCGCTCGTGGGACCCCCCCGTCGGCTTGCAGCGCCCTCCGGGGTGATTCCACTGCGCTACGTCGGCGCCGGCTCTTTCAGGGGGACACTCCTGGTTCTGGTCCGGGACGAAGGGAAGGAGCGTCCCCCGCCAGCGACGTCACAAGGGCCGGCGGCCTGTCTTCTTGTACAGGAAGTAGTCGGCGAGGATGCGGGCGTGGTCGAATGCGAGCGGGGACGGCAGGTCCCACTCGCCGAAGAGGCGCGCCTCCGCCGCGTCGTCCCGGCCGGTCGGGGTTCCCGTCGCCCGGCCCACGTAAACGGTCGAGATCGTGTGGCGGCGCGGGTCCCGCGCCGGGTCCGAGTACACGCCCAGGAGGGCGGTCAGCGCGACGGCGAGGCCGGTCTCCTCCGCGGCCTCCCGCACGGCGGCGTTCTCCGCCGTTTCTCCGCAGTCGACGAACCCGCCGGGGATGGCCCACCCGGGGGGCGTGTTCTTCCTCCGGATGAGGACGACCCGGTCCCCGACCTCGATGATGACGTCGACCGTCGCCGCCGGCCCCTTCATCTCCACCCCCCCAGCCTGATTCCGGACCGCATTCTGTGCTATAAATTCTATTATGAATTTCGCCACTCCGGCCGCCATTTTCGTATCTTCGTTCATCATCGGCCTCTCGGGGGCGATGATGCCGGGCCCGCTCCTGACGGTCGCCGTGCGCGACTCGGCCCGGCGCGGGTTCCTCGCGGCGCCCCTCCTCGTCCTGGGGCACGGGATTCTCGAGGCGGCACTCGTCGCCGCGATCCTGCTGGGGCTTGCCGAATGGCTCAAAGGCCAGGCGGCGACGGCGGTCATCTCCCTGGCCGGCGGGGCGATGCTCCTCTGGATGGCCGTGGGGATGGCCCGGGAGGCGCGCACCCTCAAGGCCCCGGTCGCGGGGCCGGCGGCCGGGGACGGCGTCGACCAGGTGCGCCCGGGCGCGGGGAGCCACGCGCGGTCGCTCGTCGATGGCATCGTCGTCTCCCTCGCCAACCCCTACTGGTCGATCTGGTGGGCGACGATCGGGCTGGGCTACCTCGTCATGTCCGGCTCGCTGGGCGTCACCGGGATCGCGGCCTTCTTCGCGGGCCACATCCTCTCGGATTTCGCCTGGTACATGTTCGTCGGCTTCGCGGTCTGCATGGGGCGGGGGCGCCTGAGCGACCGCTTCTACCGCGGCGTGGTCGGGTGCTGCGCCGCCTGTCTCGTCTTCTTCGCGCTGTCGTTCGGCTATTTCGGGGTGACGCGGCTGTTCCGGTTGCAGTGAGCCGATCACGGACGGGAGGAGGCCCCTCAAGATGAAGGCTGTCGTCATGGCCGGCGGATTCGGGACGCGGCTTCGCCCTCTCACCGAGAAGCTGCCGAAGCCGATGGCGTACGTGGCCAACCGGCCGATGATGGAGCACGTCGTCCGCCTCCTGGCCCGGGAGGGGATCCGCGACCTCGAGGTGCTTCTCTATTTCTTTCCGGAGAAGATCACGTCCTATTTCGGGGACGGGACCCCCTGGGGGGTGAAGATCGACTATGTCGGCGCGGAGGCCGACTACGGCACCGCCGGCGCCGTCAAGAACGCGGAATCGCGACTCGACGGGACGTTCATGGTCATCAGCGCCGACATCATCACCGACTTCGACCTCTCGAAGGCCATCGACTTCCACCGGGAGCGCAAGGCGGCCGCGACGATGGTCCTGACGCGCGTCAGGAACCCCATCCAGTACGGGATCGTGATCGCCGACGACGAGGGGCGCATCGTGCGGTTCCTCGAGAAGCCGTCGTGGGGCGAGGTGTTCTCGGACACGATCAACACCGGGATCTACATCCTCGAGCCCGAGGTTCTCGCGCTCATCCCGCCGGGGAAGAGCTTCGACTTCAGCAAGAACCTCTTCCCCGCCATGCTGGCCCGGGGGGACCGGCTCCTCGGCTATATCGCGGAAGGGTACTGGAAGGACGTGGGGAACCTGGACGAATACCTCAATGTCCACCTCGACATCCTCGCGGGAAAGGTCGGCATCGCCTTCGAGGGGAAGAAGGCCGGGGCGGGGAACGTCTGGATCGGCGACGGCGCGAAGGTCGACTACACCGCGGAGCTGCAGAACGTCGTCCTCGGGAAGGAGTGCGTCGTGGGCGCCGGCGTCTCCGCGGCCAACGTCGTCCTCGGGGACGGATGCGTCGTCGAGGACGGCGCGGTCATCCAGTCCACGGTCGTCTGGCCGGGAACCCGGATCGGAAAGGGCGCCCGGATCCTCGAGAACATCATCGGCTCGGACTGCGTCATCGAATCGGGCGCCTTCCTCGCGGAGCGCGCGGTGATCAGCGACAACTGCCGCGTGGGAACGGACGCGGTGGTGAAGGCGAGCGTCAAGGTCTGGCCCCACAAGGTCGTCGAGGACGGCGCGGTCCTCTCGTCATCCCTCATCTGGGGGGAGAAGTGGGCGCGCTCGCTGTTCGGCGCCCACGGGATCTACGGGCTCGCCAACCTCGAGATCTCCCCGGAATTCGCGGCCAAGCTCGGCGCCGCGTACGCGGCCACGTTCGGGAGGAAGGTCGTCGTCTCCACGAGCCGCGACAGCCACAAGGCGTCGCGGATGATCAACAGGGCGATCATGACCGGCATGCTGTCGGTCGGGGTCGACGTCCACGACTACGGGGTCACGCCGCTGCCGGTCGTCCGCTACCTGTCGCGGAACCACCGGTACGAGAAGGGGGGCGTCCATACCAGGAAGAGCCCCTACAACCCGTCGTTCGTCGACCTCAAGTTCTTCGACGAGAACGGGCTCAACCTTTCGATGGGGCTGGAGAAGAACATCGAGAACCAGTTCTTCCGGGAAGACTTCGTCCGTGCCGACATCGACGAGACGGGGGAGATCACGTTCCCGGTGGGCGGGTTCGACACCTACGTGGACGGGTTCGTCAAGGGGGTCGACGCGGACGCGATCAAGGCGCGCGGGTTCAACGTCGTCATCGACTACTCGTACGGCTCCGCCTCCCTCATATTCCCCCGGATCCTCGGGCGCCTCGGCGTGGAGGCCGTGGCGCTGAACGCCAATCTCGACGCGGCCCGGATCACCAAGACCCAGGAGGAGTACGACAAGGCGATCGGCCACCTGGTGGCGATCTCGCGCTCCCTGTCGGCCGACTTCGGGGTGATGATCGACACGGGAGGGGAGAAGATCTTCTTCGCCGACGACAAGGGCGACCGTCTCCCGGACTGGGTGGGCCTGCAGGTCGTCTGCCTGCTCGCCTGCCGGAAAAAACGCCAGGGGCAGGTCGGGGTCCCGGTGACGGCCTCGCGCAACATCGAGAAGATCGCGGCGCGATTCGGGATGGACGTGGTCCGGACGCGGACGCTTCCCCGCTCGCTGATGGAGGCGGCGGCCCGCGAGGGGGTCGACTTCGTGGGCGACGACAGCGGCGGCTACGTGTTCCCGGGATTCCAGCCGGCCTTCGACGGGATGTTCGGGATCGTCAAGATCATGGAAATGCTTGCCGGGGACGGCCGGGCCCTGTCGGACGTCCTGAGGGAGATTCCGCCCACCCATCTCCTGCAGCGGAAGATTCCGTGCGCGTGGGAAAACAAGGGCGCCCTCATGCGGATGCTGGCGGTCCATGCCAAGGGGAAACCGAGCCAGTTCGTCGACGGCGTCAAGATCTT
>JBLNEU010000078.1:0-9184 GCA_050263015.1 Deltaproteobacteria bacterium
CGAAGGCGGCCACGGCCTCCTCGATGCGGCCTTCCCTGTACAGGGCGACCGCGGCGTTCTTTCCGGCGTTCTCCTCGCCGGCCGCCCCGGCGGGAACGGCGGAAGCGACGATCGACAGGACCGCGACAATCGACAGGAGCGATCTCTTCATTTTTCTGCCTCCCTTGACGACCCCGCGGATTCTCGTCTCGCCGCGGGCGGTTGGAGATGGGCCAGGATCGTCTGCCTCATCCCGTAATTCATCGGGCCGAAGAAGATGAGCTGGTTGCGCGAGCCGAGAAGCCGCGTGAGGATGCTGCGCCAGGCGAGACTCTTCTTCCACGCCCGCCGGTACCCTTTCAGCAGCGTCTCCCCGTCCATCAGCCGGGGGCGGTAGACCACGTGGTCGGTGTCGTACAGCGACCAGTCGTCCGTCGCGATGCGCCCCTCGGCCTTCATCTGGTCGTAGAACGGCGTGCCGGGATACGGAGTCAGAAGGGAATAGTAGAACCCTTCGAGCCGGGCCCTGTCGACGAAATCGACGACTTCCCCGAAGGTGGACTCGTCGTCGTGGTCGAATCCGAAGATGAAGTTGCCGGCGAGCCCGATCCCGTACGAGTGGATCTTGCGGATCCTCTCGAGGTACTCCTTCGTCCGGTTGACTCCCTTTCCCACGTCGCGGATGTTCTTCTGCGACAGCGTCTCGAAGCCGACGGCCAGCCCCATGCAGCCGGAAGCCCGCAGGAGCTCCAGGATCTCATCGTTTGCCGCCACGTCCGTGGACGCCTGCCCCACCCATTTCAGGTTGAACGTCGAAACCATCCGCAGGAGCTCCCTGGCGTAGCCCCGGTGGCCGACGATGTTGTCGTCCGTGAAGAAGACGATGTCGTGGAAGAGATCCCGCTTCCCCCCCTTCTCCAGGCGGCGGATCCCCAGCGACTCGAGCTCCGCCTCGACCTCCGCGACCGGCCTGTGGCGCAGCTTCCCTCCCAGCACGCTGGTCACCGCGCAGAACGAGCAACGGTGCGGGCAGCCGCGCGTCGTCTGGACGAAGGAGACGTTGATCTGCTCGAACCGCTTCGAGCGCGGGACGCTGACCAGGTCCCGGCGTGGACGCGGAAGCCCCTCCAGGCAGGGGAAGCCCTCGGCCGAATACCGCTCCTTGAGCCGGCCGGCCATGGCGTCGGCGACGATCGACGCCCAGATCGTCTCGGCCTCGCCGATGCAGACGCTGTCGGCGTGCTCCAGCGCCTCGTCGGGCATGACCGTGGGATGGTAGCCGCCCATCACGACCGGGATCCCCCGCCTGCGGAACCCGTCGGCGATCGCGTACGCTTTCGGGGCCAGCGGGGTCATCGCCGTGATCCCCACGAGGTCGACCCTGGCCGCCTCGGGGACGCCCTGGACCTTCTCGTCGACGATCTCGACGGTCGCCCCCGCGGGCGTGTAGGCCGCCAGCGTCGGCAGGCTCAGGTGCGGGAACCGGAAATAGAAATCCTTTCCCAGGAGGGCATTGTCCACAGGGGACACCAGCAGGATCCGGAATTGCCCGCCGTGGCTGTCGTTCCTATCGGTCATCGCGTCAACCCGCATCGCCGGCGGCCCCTACTGGACCGCCACTCCTTCCGGCCCCGGCCCCGCCGGCTCCGGATCCGAATCGTAGCCCGCGACCGCCGTGCCCCCGGGTCGCGCCTGCCAGAACTCCGAGGCCAGCCTGACGATTTCGCCGGGGTATTGCAGCTGCAGGTCGTGCACTCCCCGCTCCATCAGGAGGACCTTGACGGCGGGAAGCCGGCTCCGGAAGAAATCGACGTTGAGCCGGGCGTTGCCGAGGTACCGGGACTCGCCGCCGTAGAGATACAGCACGGGGGCCCGCAGTCTTCCGGCGAAGCCGGTGTAGTCGACGGGCGTCGTGATGGACCGGTAGATGCCGTACCACGACGCACGGGACGCGGTCCGGATGTTCGCGGAAAAGACCCGCGTCACCTCGTCCCGCTCCGCGGGCCCGAGCCGTTCCCAGGCCGATCCCATGACGGAGCGCGCGGTCATCCTGTCGAAGAACCCCGTCTTCATGAACGCCAGGACGACGTCGCCGATGACGGGCCACCCCAGGACCCCTCCGAGCCGGCTGTACTTCAGGACCTTCGGGTCGACCAGGACGCCTCCCTCGATGCACACGACGCCGTCGACAAGACCCGGGTACCGGGCCGCGAGGTTGAGCGCGATGAGACTGCCGTAAGAGGCGCTCATCACGTTCACCCGGCCGAGGCCGAGGCCGCGGATCATCTCCGCCACCACGTCGGCCTGCTCCGCCGCCGAATAGCCGAACCCCTCGGACGGCTTGTCCGAGTCCCCCACGCCGACGTAATCGATCGCGATGACCCTGTGGCGGCCGGCGAGGAGCGGCATGATCCGGTCCCAGGTCCTGTAGGTCGTGAAGGCCCCCGGGATGAGTAGCACGGGCGGCCCCGCGCCGGCTTCCACGTAGTGGACATTGAGCCCGCCCGGGGTCGCGAAGCGGTCCAGGCCGTACCGGGCCCTCTCGTAGACCTCGTGCCGGCTGTTCCTGGCAGCGTGGCTGCAGCCCGTCCCGGAGGCCGCGAGGAGCCCGAGGAGGATGCACGAGAGCGCCGCACGCAGCGCCGGGCGTCGGGCCGGCGCCGCTCCTCCGGCATGGATCCGGCGGCGCGGCATCTCTAAAGGACGATCTCCCGCATCTCCCTGTCGTATGCCAGGGTGACGAGGGTGGACAGGCGCCCCAGGATCGGGAGGGGATCGCCGGCGCAGACGATGTCGTCGGGGATCGAGAAGTCCAGCAGGCCGGGCCGGCGCCGGCCCGGGCTCGCCAGGAAGTGCATGATCTCGCCGTGGAGCAGCGAGCGGCTTCGGACGCCGACCTTGTACTCGCGGACCGCCGGCACGTCCCCATCGACCGCCAGGCGATAGAGCATGTGGGGGAAGTCGACGCCCGAGACGATCGCATGGTTGAGCGATCCCCAGAACCGCGGGTTGACCTCCAGGAGCTTCGGCCGGCCGTCCCGCGGGTCGACCTTGAACTCCACCATGGCGACCCCCGTCCATCCGAGGGCCGAAAGGAGCCGTTCCGCGGTCTCCCGCAGCGCGTCGTCCCGGATGCTCTCCCTCAGCGTGCTCGGCCCTCCCGAGACCGGGTACTCCCGGAGGCGGCGGTAGGCGAAGGAGGCCCGGGCTTCCGAGGCGCGGTTCATGAGGACGCCCACCCCGAGCGCCTCCCCGCCGGGGGGGATCTTCTCCTGGACGATCGGGAACGGGAACGTCGCGTGGACCCTGGGGTAGACCCGCCGGAACTCCCCGGGGCCTGCGGCCGCGAGAATCCCCCGCCCGCCCGACGAGAGGCGCGGCTTGACCAGCACCGGGTACGCAAGCCGCTCCGCCAGGCCCAGCGCCTCCCCGATCCCTTCCGGACACAGCGTGGTCGGAATGTCGAACCCCCGCTCCCGCGCGAAGAGCGCGAGCTCCCGCTTGTCCTGGACCTTGAGCGCCCGATCGGCGTCCGCGAACGGGATCCTCGTCCACCGCTCGAGGCGTTCCCTGTGCCGGGTCACGACGAGCTGGGTCGAGAACTCCATGGGGAGCAGGACGTCGTAGCGCCCGTCCTCGAGCTCCCGCTCGAGGGCTTCCAGGAATTCCGCGGTCCGGGTCGCGGCGGACGGATGGATGAACCGGCGCGCGCAGTAGCGGGAGAACAGCGCGGGGGCGAAGCGGGTCCTCTCTCCGGCGGCGACGAAAAACCCCCTGCGGCCCAGGGAACGGACCGCGGCCACCGTCTTGTTCCATAGCCCGTCCAGCACCAGGACGCGCGGCATGTCCGGCCCCGTCATGACGGCCGGACCGCGCTCGGCGCGTGCGCCGGCGCTTCCGCGGCGGGGCGCAGCTCCCGCGCGCGGTCGGTGAGCTTCCGGATCGAGCGGCGGAACCCGTAGTTCATCGGCATCCAGAAATTCTTTTTCGACGTCGAGCCCCAGAAGCGCCGCACGATGGCGGGGACGGTGTGCACGGCGTTCTGCAGCCGGAAATAGCCGTCGAAGAGCTGCTGCGCCGTCATCCCCACGGGGCGGTACACGACCGTGTTGGTGTTGTAGTTGGACCAGTCGCGGTCCGTGATCCGCCCCTCCCGGGCGAGTTTTTCGTGCAGCCGCGTGCCGGGGTACGGAGTCAGGATGGAGAAGTAGGGGCTTTCCAGCTTCGCCTTCTGCACGAAGTCGTAGGTCCGGTCGAAGACCCCCGCGTCGTCGCCGTCGAGCCCGAAGACGAAGGCCCCGCTGACGCCGATCCCGTAGTCGTGGATCTTGTTGATCACGTCCATGTAGCGGTCGGGGCTGTTGAACCCCTTCCTCACCCCGCGCAGCTTTTCCCTGGAGAGCGTCTCGAATCCCACCAGCAGCCCCATGCAGCCGCTCCGCCGGCACAGGTCCAGGAGCTCGTCGTCGCGCGCGATGGCCGTGGAGGCCTGTCCGACCCACTTGAGCCGGTGCGGGATCATCCTGGCCAGCGTCTCCCGGGCGTGCCTGCGGTCGCCCGCGATGTTGTCGTCCACGAAGAAGACGACGTTCTTCAGCACGAAGCGGCCTTCGAAGGGCCGAAGGCGCCCGACCTCCTCGTCCACCTCCCCGGGCGGGCGGGTCCTGTAGCGCCCGCCGAAGTAGTTGGTCACCGAGCAGAAATCGCAACCGTGCGGGCATCCCCGGCTCGTCTCGACGCAATGGAACGGGAGGTATCCCTTCCCGTCGTACAGCGACCAGTCCGGGGGCGCGAGCCCCGACAAGGGCGGAAACGCCTCGTGGCGATAGATCCGCCCGAGCTTCCCTTCGGCGAAGTCGGCGAGGAGCCGGGGCCACAGCCCCTCGGCCTCGCCGATCAGCACGGCGTCGCAGTGGGCCAGCGCCTCCTCGGGCATCATGCTGACGTGGATCCCTCCCATGACGACCGTCCTGCCGCGGGCCCGGAAAGCGTCGGCGATCTCGTAGGCCCGGTCGATCGCCGGGGTCATCCCCGTGATCCCGACCACGTCGGCGGTCCGCGAGAAATCGACGGGCTCCACCTTCTCGTCGACGATCCCGACGCGCCACCCGGGCGGGGTCGCCGCGGCCACCTTGAGCAGCCCGAGCGTGGGCATGCGGAAGTAGAAGTCGGCCCCCAGGAGACTTCTCGTCGTGAGCGGGGAGACGAGGAGAAGTCTCATGACGCCGCCCGGCTCTCGCGGATCGCCGGGAAGAGCTTCCTGTACCCCTTGAAATAGGCGATCGAGCCCAGCTGGCGCAGCAGGGAGTGCAGCGGGTGGGCGTCTCCCAGGCACTGCCGGCAGTAGGGGTGGACCACGCGGTACCGGCGGAAGCCCCGGGCGATCTCCCGGACCTCGGGGAGCGCCAGGTATTCCCGGAGCGGGGTCCGGGCGAAGTTCGCCAGGACGGTCTTCCCGTCGAAGTCGGTGCAGCAGATGACGTAGTCGCCGTTCGCGAGAATCCCGAAATTCTCCGACAGGCCGGGGCAGAACCCCAGGCGGGCGGGGGTGATCTTGCGGTCGAAGTGTCCGGCCCAGTTCCCGAGGATCCGCACGCGGAATTCGACCCGCTCCGAGACGGGGATCGCGCCCTCCTTGAGGATCCCGGCCCTGCCGGTCCGGGCGAGGATCTTCGGGATCCCGTCTTCGCGCGCGGTCCCCCCGAACGCCGCCCGCACCCAGCTCTCCATGTGGCCCCGCAGCTCCCGGCACGACTCCCCCACGCGCTCCCGGGGCGCGTCGGGGGCGAAGTAGCGGTGCAGGGGGTTCGCGAAGAAGACCAGGGTCAGGCGCATCGTCCCGCCGGGCTCGAGGAACAGGCGCACGGCGTCGACGACCCGGCGTCGGTATTCGTCGAACGGGAGGGAGCCTGCGCCGCGCAACGCGAACGTCGCGGCGTCGGGCGTCTGGACGGAGACGACCAGCCGGGTGAGGTCCGCCGCCGCCAGGTCGTGCAGGACCTCCCGGGAAAGAAGACTGCCGTTGGTCGTGACCCAGGCCTCCATCCCGCGCCGCCGCGCCCGCGCGACGGCCCTGGCCAGGTCGGGGTAGAGGAGCGGCTCGCCCATGACGTGGAAATGGACCTGCCGGGCGATCCGGTCCCGGCCGGCCTGGTCCAGGATCTCCTCGACCATCGACGGCGGCATCTGCCCGCGGGGCCTCCGCATCCTCCCGTCGGGACAGAACTCGCAGGCGAAGTTGCACCGGTTGGTGAGCTCCACGTGGAGCCGTTCGACGGGCAGCCGGATGTTCCCGGCGGCGGCCGCGGCGTCACGCGCCATCGTCCCCCCCCGCGGGCGGCCGGCCGACCTCGGTGATCCGCACGTCCGGCCCCAGAACGAGGATGAACGGGTCTTCCGCGAACGTCGGGTTCACGGTCACGTCCAGAATCCGCGTTTCGGTCCGGTCGCCGCGCCTCCCGGCGACCACGACCCGTTTCGGCACGGCATCGCGGCTTCCGTGATGGATGTCGATCGACGAGACGGCACGGGCCAGCCACCGGGAGCGCGGCGACAGTCTCACCACGACGCCGTCGTCATCCCGGAGCAGTTCCAGCCGGAACCGCTTCTCGAGCTCGGCGAACGAGGCGCTCATCCCCGCCGCGAAGAACTCCATTGCCGCCTGCGTGGCCATGTCGTCCCCGAGGCCGCGCCGGAACGCCTCCTTCCGGTCGGGAAAGTAGGACGTCATCGTCTTGCCGTCCATGACCACGACCATCTTCACCGGGCCGGCGACGTCCCACCGCATGAGGTTGGGCCTGCGGTAGCGGAGTGTTCCCTCGCTCACGACCTCCTTCTCGAGAAGCGGGTGGCTCTTCCGCTGGATGACCCGGGCCGAGAGCGCCGTGACCTCCGACTGCCGTCGCCGGAACCCGTCCAGGAGCCGTGTCCGCTCTTCGCCCAGTATCTCGTCGCCGACCCGGGCCCCTTGCGCCCGCGCGGGCGCCTGGCCGGCGAGGAGGAAAAGCGAGACGACGGCCAGCGGAAGGAGCGCAAACGCAGCGAAGAAAGGAGCGCGAAGTGGGCTAGACCGCGAGCGCATGGCCCTTCTCGACCCGGTGCCGGTAGGTGGGGCCCGAATTGTAGGTGCAGAACGGGTAGATCCTGCCGTCGGGCGCCGCGTAGTGGACGCCGCAGCGCGACACCCGCTCCAGGTCGTAGTTGTAGGCATCCATGAAGTGCATGCCGAGCAGGTAGAATGTCTTGTAGGCGTGGCCGCCGTACCGGCCGTCCCAGGTGTATTTCTTGTCCGCGAACCCGTCGAGCGTCTGAAGGAACCGGAGGAACGAGAGCCCCTCCGGGGCGCGCTCGGCGCGGAAGTGGCGATTGAGGGCGTGCAGGCCCCGGATCCTGGAGAGCGTCTTGATCCGGCTCCGGCCGGCGGACGCGGCGAGACCGTCGATGTCCCCGAGGAGCCCGCGGAGGTCCAGGAACCGGGTCACCGGGACGGCCCGGCGGTTCCGGTCCACGAACAGGAGCGTCATGAGGCCGCAGTGGGGATGGCAGGCGTGGTTGACGACCGCGCTTCCCGTGAGAGCCCCGGCGTAGCGGACCAGGGGCACCGCCGAGCTCAACGGGAACCAGTCGTCGCGCGCGTCGACGACCCCGGTCTGCGCGCTGACCTCCCGGGCCATGTCGGACAGCGTGAACCGCATCCGGAGGCGCTCGCCCTCCGGCACGCGACCGGTGAAGGTCATCGGCTGGAACGAGATCCCCGAGAGCACGTCCAGGTTCTCGAACGCCAGCCGGAAGAGGTCCCCGATCCGGCCGTCGTTGACTCCCTTCAGGATCGTCGGCACGAAGATGACGCGCAGCCCCGCCCGCCGGGCCGACTCGAGGACCTCGAGCTTCTCGGCCAGGAGAGGCCGGCCGCGGATCGCCTCGAACACGTCGTCGGAAGCGCCGTCCATCTGGAGATAGATGTATTGGAGCCCCGCCTCGCGGGCACGCGCGGCGAAATCGGGATCGGCGAGGCGCAGGCCGTTGCTGGCGACCTGGATGTGGGAGAAACCCAGCTCCCGGGCGGCCGCGACCATCTCCAGGAAGCGCGGATGCATCGTCGGCTCGCCTCCCGTGAACTGGACGGCGAAGGCGGGGGCGGGCCGCTGCGCGCGCAGGTTCCTGAGCGTGCGGACGGCCTGCTCGTAGGAGAGCTCGTACGCGCGGCTGTTGGCGTCGGCGAAGCAGACCCTGCAGGAGAGGTTGCACCGGGACGTCAGGTCGATGTTGGCGAGCGACGTGTGCGTCGTGTGGCCGGCGCAGATTCCGCACCGGTCCGGGCAGCGGCCGCCCGGCGCCCCGCCGGGGTTGTCGAATCCCCGCCCGTCGCCGAAGTGCCACTCCTCCATCTTCAGGAAGAGCTCGGCGTCGGAGAAGACGATGTCGCGGAACGGGCCGTGGGCCGGGCAGGTCTTGCTCATCACCACGCGGCCGTCCTCGACGAATTCGTCCGCGGGGACGACCTGGAGGCACTCGGGGCACAGCGAGAGGATGGTCCTGGGAAGATGTCTCGTGGGCGAGGAGGCCCGAGCTCCCCGGGAATCGGGCTCGTTCATGGCGACGACCTTCCGTATGGAGGTTCGTTGTCCCCGATCGGAACGAAATTATACCATTGGTCCGGATAGCGGCGTACGACGCGTTCCAGGGCCTCGCTGACCCGGGCGGCGCACGGCGCGTCGTCCTCCCCTTCCGCGACGAAGGGGCGCTCCACGATCCCCCGGTAGGCGGCCCCCTCCCGCACGACGAAGGCGGGAAGGATCGGCGCCCCGGTCGCCCGGCTCAGGGCGAACGGCCCCCGGGGAAGGTAGTGCACGCCGCCGAAGAACGGCGCCGCCACCCCGTCCGCCTTCCCCCAGCGGTCCACGAGCATCGCGACCATCTCGCCCCTCCTCAACGCCGCCATCATCTCGAGCGTGGCGAAGGGCGTCCCGTCCACGACGATCGTGTCGATCCTGTAGCGGTGCCGGTACGCCTCCCGGAACCTGTCGATCCGCGCGTCGCCCTCGGGGAGGGTCACGACGTTGAGCTTGACGCCGCTCTGCCCCCAGAAAAGTCCCCCCAGCTCCCAGTTCCCGATGTGGCCGGTGACGAGGATCACGCCGCGGCCCGCGTCGAAAAGCCCTTCGAGGTTCTCCCGCCCCTCGAAGACGCCGATGGCGCGGTCGAA
>JBLNEU010000079.1:0-3170 GCA_050263015.1 Deltaproteobacteria bacterium
GAAGGGGGGTCGGTCTTTCATTTCCTGATGAAGGCGCGCAGCCTGTCGTTTGCCGAGGCCGTCGAGGATCTCGGGGAACGTTACGGAATCGCCGTCCGGTACGAGGCGGGCGGCGCCGACCGGCGGCCCGGGGAAGACCTCTACAGGGTTCTCGCGGCGGCGTCCGCGATCTTCCGGGAGCTGCTCCGGTCCTCTCCCGGGGCCAGGCCCGCGCGGGACCTCGTGCGGCGCCGGGGCGTGACCCCCGAGGCCGAGCAGGAGTTCCTTCTCGGATACGGCGGCGGCGGGCGGGACCTCGTCGAGGCCCTCGCGCGGCAGGGGATCGACCTCGACAAGGCGGAGAGCGCCGGCCTTCTTTTCCGGCGGGAGGGCGGGGGACGCCGCGAACGGTTTCGCGGACGCCTGATGTTCCCCGTCGCCGACGCCCGGGGCCGCGTGTGCGGCTTCGGCGCCCGCGCGATCGGGGACGCCGAGCCCAAGTACCTCAACTCCCCGGACTCCGAGATCTACCGCAAGAGCGCGCTGCTCTACGGACTCTACCAGGCCCTGCCGGCCATCCGGAAGGACCGGACGGTCGTCGTGGTCGAGGGGTACATGGATCTCATCGGGCTCTGGCAGAAGGGGATCCGGAACGCGGTCGCGACCTGCGGCACGTCGCTCACCGAGAGCCACGCGCGGACGTTGAAGCGGCTGGCGGACACCGTCATCCTATTTTTTGACGGCGACATGGCCGGGAAACGGTCGGCGGTGCGCGCCGGGGGGCCTCTTTACGCGGCGGGGGTGAGCCCGATGGTCCTGTTCCCTGCCAAGGGGCTGGACCCGGACGACTGGGCGAAGGAGATGACGGGGCCGGAGCTGGCCGAGAGGCTCGGGAAGGCGGCTCCCCTCATGGAGTACATCGAGCGGGGAGCGGCGAAGAAGCACGACCTGTCCGGGATCGCCGGGAAGCTCGCCTACCTCCAACTCATGGGGAAGTACCTGCCCTGGGTCACCGACCCCGCCGAATACCGCCTGTACGTCCAGAGGGTGGCGCGGGCCGCGGGGCTTCCGGAGGAGACGGTCCTGGAGCGCCTGAAAGGGACCCGCGGCGCGGCGGCGGCGCCGCCCGCCGGCCTGCCGGCCCCGGCGCCGTCGTCCTCCCCCGAGGAGGAACTCCTGCTCGGGCTGCTGGCGGGGGACCCGTCCCTGGTCGAGTGGATCGCGCGGGACGGCGTGGCCGACCTGGTCGAGGGAGGCGAAGTCCGGGACGCGATCGCCCTGCTCTCCGGCCGGAAGGCGGAGGATGCGGCGGCTTCCCTGCGCTCCCTGCTGGACGAGACGCTCCCGGAGGCGCTGCGCAAGCGGATCTCCGGGCAGCTGCTCCGGACGGAAATGTCCGTGGAGGAGGCGCGCCGGATCTACCCGGAGGCGGTCATCGCCCTCCGGATCCGGGCGAAGCGCCGGGAGGAGTCCCGGCTGAACGCGGCGATCGGCGCGGCGCGGGATGACGAGAAGGCGGAGCTCCTGTCCCGGCAGATCTCGGTGCGTCGGGAACGCGAGAAGCTCGAGCAGGAACGAAGAACGCGGGGATGAGGTGAACGGGATGGCGAGGAAAGAGAAATTCGACGGCATCGACGGCCTGCTCGAGAAGGGGCGCGCCCAGGGCTTCGTCACGTACGACGAGCTGAACAGCGTTCTTCCTCCCGACATCCTGACGGGCGACCAGATCGACGACGTGATGGAGATCTTCGGAGAGAACGCGATCGAGGTCGTCGACGCCTTCCAGAAGGTCCCCCTCGCCGGCGGGAACCTCCTGATCGGCGAGGAGGAGGCGCCCGAGGAGGAGGCGCCCGAGGAGGAGGAGGAGGAGGTCGACTACGCGGGAGGGATCAAGGCCAACGATCCCGTGCGGCTCTATCTCAAGGAGATGGGGTCGATCCCCCTCCTCAACCGCGAAGGGGAGGTCAGCCTCGCCAAGCGGATCGAGGCGGGAGAACGGGAAATCGTCGCCGCGGTCAAGAAATGCTCGGTGGCGATGGACGAGCTCGCCGAGATGGGCGGGAAGCTCAAGTCGGGGGAACTCCAGATCCGGGACGTGATCAAGGACCTCGACGAGGACTCCACCGAGGAGGAGGAGGCGCAGGCGCTCGAGAAAGTCCTTCGCATCATCGGGAAGATCAAGAAGACCCTCCAGTCGGCCGCGGCCGTCGAGGAGAAGCTGAAAAAGCGCCGCCTGCCGGAGAAGGAGCGGAAGACCCTCAAGGGGAAGGCGGTCGTCCTTTACGGCCGGGTGGAGGAATCCATCCAGGAGATCCACCTCAAGGAGCGCCAGATCGAGGCGATCGGCGACAAGATCCGCCGTTACGCCGACAAGATCGAGGAGGAGGAGGGGAAGATCCGGGCGTGCTGCGACCGGACGCGGCTCTCCGAGAAGGATCTGCTCAAGCTCATCAAGAACGTCAAGCGCCGGAAGGACAAGCTCCTCCAGGCGGCCCGTCGGCTCCACGTCGGCAAGGACCGGCTCCTCGAGATGGAGACGATCATCCGCGACGCCCGGTCCCGCATCCGCAAGGTCGAGAAGGAGGCGGGGCTCGGCGCCGACGAGATCAAGCAGACGCTCGCGGCGATCGACGAGGGGGAGCGCAAGGTCCGCGAGGCGAAGCGCGAGCTTGTCGAGGCGAACCTCCGCCTCGTCGTGTCCATCGCGAAGAAGTACACGAACCGGGGGCTGCAGTTCCTGGACCTCATCCAGGAAGGGAACATCGGCCTCATGAAGGCGGTCGACAAGTTCGAGTACCGGCGCGGGTACAAGTTCTCGACGTACGCCACGTGGTGGATCCGCCAGGCGATCACCCGGGCGATCGCGGACCAGGCCCGCACGATCCGGATCCCGGTCCACATGATCGAGACGATCAACAAGCTGATCCGGACGTCGCGCTACCTCGTCCAGGAGTTGGGCCGCGAGCCGATCCCGGAGGAGATCGCCGAGAGGATGGACATCCCCATCGAGAAGGTGCGCAAGGTGCTCAAGATCGCCAAGGAGCCGATCTCCCTGGAGACCCCCATCGGGGAGGAGGAGGACAGCCACCTCGGCGACTTCATCGAGGACAAGAACACGGTGTCCCCGGTGGAATCGGTCATCAACATCGACCTGGCCGACCAGGTGAAGACGGTGCTCGGGACGCTCACGC
>JBLNEU010000080.1:0-3056 GCA_050263015.1 Deltaproteobacteria bacterium
ATCTTTCACCCCTTCTCGATTTCCGGTACCGGAAAATCTTCAAGGCGAAGCGCGGCCAGCACGGCATGGGAAAATGCATGCACGGGAAGAACGCCCCGGACCTGGTCATCTCCGTCCCCCCGGGGACGCTCGTCTCCGACGAGGAAACCGGCAGGCTCCTGGCGGACCTCACGAAGCCCGGCGATACGCTCGTCGCCGCTTCCGGCGGACGCGGAGGCCGAGGAAACGCCGCCTTCGTGTCGGCGACCCGACAGGCGCCCGAACGCGCCGATCCGGGCCGGCCGGGGGAAGAGCGGAAGCTCAAGCTGTCGCTCAAGCTGATCGCGAACATCGGGCTGGTCGGGCTTCCCAACGCGGGGAAGTCGACGCTCCTGTCGCGGATCTCCCGGGCCCGGCCGAAGATCGCCGACTACCCCTTCACCACCCTCTCTCCCGTCCTGGGAGTGGTGCTCCACCGGGACGAGGAATTCGTAGTGGCGGACCTGCCGGGGCTGATCGAAGGGGCCCACCGCGGCGCGGGGTTGGGGCACCGGTTCCTCAAGCACGCCGAGCGTACGGAGGGGCTCGTCCACGTGCTGGACTCCGCGCGAACCGCGGAGGAGATCGCGGAAGCGTACCGGATCGTGCGGGACGAGATGGAGAAGTTCCGCCCGGAGCTCGCCCGGCGGCCGACGCTCGTGGCGTTCAACAAGACCGACGTGACCGGCGCCGAGGAATCGGCGAAGGAGGCCCGGGCGCTGTTGAATTTCCCGGAGGGGGATGCCTATTATATCTCCGCGGCCACCGGCCGCGGGATCACGGCCCTCCTGGACGGGCTTTTGGAATTGCGGAAGAAGAGGACGGACGATGCGGACTGAACCGACGGACCGGCGGGCATCCTTCCTCGCCTCGAGGAAATTCCGCCGGATCATCGTGAAGCTCGGAAGCGGCACGGTCACCGACGCCTCCCTGGGGCTGCGCGAGACGACGATCCGCGCCCTCGCGGAACAGGTCGCGGAAATACGGGGCCGCCGGGGGTCCGAGGTCGTCGTCGTGACCTCGGGGGCGATCGCCGCCGGCCGCAAGAAGCTGGGGATGGCCGAACGCCCCCGGACCGTCGCCCTCAAGCAGGCCGCGGCCGCGGTCGGGCAGACGACGCTGATGCGAGCCTACGAGCGGGCCTTCGAGCGGAGAGGCCTGAAGGTGGGGCAGCTCCTCCTCACCCACGAGGACTTCGAGAACCGGGAGCGCTACCTGAACGCGAAGAACACGCTGGAGGCCCTTCTCTCCCGCGGAATCGTGCCGATCATCAACGAGAACGACACGGTGGCCACGGAGGAGATCCGTCTCGGGGACAACGACCATCTCGCGGCGCTGGTGACGCAGTTGATGGGCGCGGACCTGCTGCTGCTGCTGACCGACAGCGACGGGCTCTTCACGAAGGATCCCCACCGCCACTCCGACGCGCGGCGGATCCCCCTCGTCGCGAAGATCGACGACGAGCTCGTCCGGGCCTCCGGCGGAAGCCGGAGCGGATCGGTGGGAACCGGGGGCATGGGATCGAAGCTCCTTGCCGCCCGGGTCGTCAGCGATTGGGGGACGCCGGTGGCCATCGCCAACGGCCGGTCCCGCCGCTCCATCCTCGACATCCTCGAAGGGAAGGACGCCGGGACCCTGATCCTGCCGCGGGGGACGGGCAAGGCGCCCAGCCGGAAAATGTGGATCGCGCATGCGCGACAGCCGCACGGGACGATCCTGGTGGACGACGGCGCGAGGAAGGTCCTCCTCGATGGAGGGAAGAGCCTTCTCCCCGCGGGGATCCTGGGGGCTACGGGGACGTTCAGGAAGGGGGACTCGGTGTCCATCGGCGACCGGAAAGGGCGCGTCTTCGCCCGTGGGATCTCTTCCTGGTCCCGCGAGCAGGTGGACCGGGGGATGGGACGGAAGAGCGCGGAGGTCCGGTCGATCCTCGGGGAGGAGATCCCGGCGGAAGTGATCCATCGCGACAACCTGACGATCCTGCGCGACGGCGCGGTGAAATAGGACAGGAGCGGGAACGATGTCGACTTCCATCAAGGAGAGCGTGGAGCGGATCTGCCGCCGGGCGAAGGCGGCGGCGGCGGAGCTGGCGCGCGCGGACGCCTCGAAAAAGAACGCGGCGCTCGCCGCGATGGCGAGGGGGCTGCGGGAGCGCGCGGCGTGGCTGAAAGAGGAAAACGGAAAGGACATGGCCGCGGGGAAGGCGAAGGGCCTCTCCGCCGCGATGCTCGACCGGCTCCAGCTCACCGACGCGCGCATCGGGCAGATGGCGGACGGGATCGAGGAGGTGATCGCCCTCCCCGACCCCGTCGGCGAGGTCCTGCGGATGTGGCGTCGTCCGAACGGCCTGCTGGTCGGCCGGATGCGCATCCCGCTGGGCGTCATCGGGATCATCTACGAGTCGAGACCCAACGTGACGGCGGACGCGGCGGCGCTGTGCGTCAAATCGGGAAACGCGGTCGTGCTGCGCGGCGGCTCGGAGGCGATCCATTCCAACACCGCCATCGCGAGGGTTCTCGGCGAGGCCCTTTCGGCGAACGCCCTGCCGGCGGACGCGGTGTCGGTCATCGCGCAGACCGACCGGACGGCGATCGACGTCATGCTCGCGGCGGAGGAGTATATCGACCTCATCATCCCCCGCGGCGGCGAGGGGCTCATCCGCAGCGTCGCGGAGAAGTCCAGGATCCCGGTGATCAAGCACTACAAGGGGGTCTGCCACATCTTCGTGGACGAGGAGGCCGATTTCGAGAAGGCGGTCTCCGTCTGCGTCAACGCGAAGGTCCAGCGCCCCGGCGTCTGCAACGCCATGGAGACCCTCCTCGTGCACGAGAAGGCCGCGCCCGCCTTCCTCCCCAGGGTCGCCGCGGAACTGGCGAAGCGCGGCGTCGAGCTCCGCGGCTGCCCGGAAACGGTGCGGCTCGCGCCCCAGGCGAAGCCGGCGAAGGAGGAGGACTGGGGGACCGAATTTCTCGACCTGATCCTCGCGGTCCGGGTGGTCCCGTCGATCGACGCGGCGATGGAGCATATCCGCCGCTACG
>JBLNEU010000081.1:0-4675 GCA_050263015.1 Deltaproteobacteria bacterium
AGACCGTCTTCGATTGCGCCGGTTTCGTCCGCGTCTTCTCGGTGAAGGACTGCACGTTCAACGTGCGCTCCGCGTCCGACGGCGCAAACAGCCGCCTGATCCGCGACGGCGCGAGCGCGACGTTCTACATGAACGACGTGATCGCCCTCTTCGGATCGGCGATCAACGCTTGCGGCGTGCTCAACGCGAAGAACTGCACCCTCGCGACCGCCCTCTCGGGAATCACGATCTCGACGGCCATCCTCGTGAACTCGCAGATTTCCGCTTCCGGGCAGACGGTCACGTTCTCGGGTGGGTCGAACAGGGTCGTGTCCTCGTCCGTCGTGGCGACGACGTTCACGGTCGCGGGCTCGGCGCAGATCGACGATTCGAGCATCGCCGTCACCACGCTCAACGCGAACGCGGATTCCGTCAAGATCCAGAATTCGCAGTTCCTCGGCACCTTCTCGACGGGCGGGTTCAACAACCACGTCCTGCGCGACAACTTCATGGTCAGCATGGGAGCGCCGAACGTCCTCCTCGACGATTCGACGGGATGCGTGGTCGAGGGGAACACGGACTGCGAGGTCGCGGAATCGGGGACGTCCGACAACAACCGCTACACGAAGATCGCGAGCGCCTCGGTCATCATCGGCCCGAGTTCCATCGTCGAGGGGGCCAAGAAGACCCAGGTGACGGGCGCGGCGACCCCCGCCGCCTTCACCGCCGTCGCGGGCTTCCCTCGCGTTTCGCTCAAGGGCATGGTCGGGATCGGCACCATCAAGAACACGGGCGCGAACGCGATGGAGGTCCGCGAGGTCGTCACCGACGCCTTCGGCGTGACCGTCACGACGTCGCCTGTCGTCTCGGTCCCGGCGGGCGGCGACTACATGCTCGACCCTCAGACGAACTTCACCGACGGCGTGCTCAACGCCCGGCCTCCGTACCTGTCGTACTCGGTCGAGGTCAGACACCCGGGCGCGGCGACCACCTACGATCTCCAGTTCACGGCGCAGGGGACGGTGATCTGATATGCCCGAGAACAGATTCGACACGGGACGCTCGGCGCAGTTCGCGCAGTTCCACATGCGCCAGAACCGCACCGTCGCGGTCAGCGGCCCGCTTCTACTCAACGATCAGGTCGTCTACGCGAACGCGGGAGGCGGCGCGATCAACCTCACGCTGCCCGACCCCGCGCTCTTCAAGTTCAACACGCTCTCGGTCCAGAAGGTCGATGCCACCGGCAACCCGGTGACGGTGCTGCCGTTCGCCGCCGAGACGATCAACGGCGCTCCTTCGTTCGCGATCAACTCGCAGTACGGCGCGGGCACCTTCTATTCCGACGGGGTGAACTGGAGCGTGCTGCACGACGCGGGCGCGGGCGGGCAGGTGGACCCCAGGGACATCATGCGGTTCAGCATGATCCATAACGTCGGCGTGACGGGAGGCGGATAATGCCCACGGTCGCTCTCAATATCAGCCCGGCGCTCGTCCCCGCCGTCGAGACGGACATCATCACCGTCCCGGTCGGCGCGGAGTTCGATCTGCCGGTGATTCGCTTCGTGAACAACGACTCGAACCCGCACCAGCTTACGATCTGGAACAAGCCCGCCGCTGGCGCGGGAGTCGCCGCCGATGTCGAGGCGAAGACGCTCACGATCCAGGCGCAGTCCACCTACGAGCACGGCCCGATGGTGCTCGCGGCGGGCCGCGTCATTTCGGTCATGGCGGATCAGGCAGGGTTCATCAGCGCCAGGGTTCACGGCTGGTCGATCACTTAGGGAGAATCGCGATGGCCTTCAAGCTCTACTCGGACCAGTTCTCGGACCAGCCGGTCCTGATGTGCGACGTTTGCAATCAGCAAATCTTCGACATCTGGAACGACAAGGCGACCGGCTCGCCGAGCCACGACGGTCAGGTCAGCGTCGTCACGGTCCATCACGCCGCGTGCGTACCCCCGGCGGGCGCGGTGACGATCCCGCTCATCGACTTCCTGCGGCTCTTCGTGGTTCAGAGCCGTCCCGGGGACCTCGGCTCCGTCGGCGGGGTGGACAAAGTGTGCGTGGAGTATCCCACCGGAAAGGGCTTCGAGGTATGAGCACGAGGATCGTCAGCCCCATTGTGATCGTGGACACGTCCTCCGCGAATCCTCAGATCGTCGCTCAGAGCCCTGGGGTCGGGGTCGCGACGGGAGTGGTGGTGGTGTAGGATGAGCAAGTTCATCCCCGATCCTCAGATCCAGTCGCTCGCGCCGATGCGGGCGGGCGACATCGCCTTCGCTCAAGGCGGCGTCATGACCATCGGCAAACAGAGCGTGGCGACCGCGCAGCCTATCGTGAACCAGTCGAAATCGCTGGCGTCGGTGGAGTCCCTGGGGGCTGTGTCCGGTCCCTTCAACGAGAGCCCGGTGATCGGAGTAGCGGACGACTTCACGCTCTCCGTGGACGCTTTGCAATCGAAGAGTCTCGGCACCACGAACGCGCTCGAAGCTCTGGCCGGAATCTTCAATGAAACGCCCGTGATCGGCGTCGGAACTGGAACGTCGGTTGTCTGACCTGAAGAAATAGGAGATTTGCTATGGCTTCGACCCTGATCCGTCCGGGCAAGTGCAAACCGGACATGACCTTCCTGCGGCAGTTCCCCGGGAAGCGCCGCTTCGAGCGCGTCTCGGAGGACGACTGGAACGCGCCCTTGCCGCCCCTCGACATCGCGGGCTTCGGGCAGATCGTCCAGCTTGAGGCCGACGTGCGGGTGATGTCCCCCAGGGGCGGGCTCGTGGTCGCCCGGAAGTGGCCGTCGAAGTCGTACATCCGCAACTTCGCCCGTCTCCTGCGGAACCTCTTCGGGCAGAGCGTTCAGCTTGTGGACATCAACGCCGTCGCCCGGACCACCGCGATGAACACGGCTCCGGGCGTCTCGGGTGTCGGCCTGATCCCCGAGTTGATCTTCACCCTCACGTCGAGCGCGAACCCGGAGTGGAGCGGCCTCCAAATGGCAATCGGGCAGGGTGTCGCCGCCGAGGACCACCTTCGCAACGACCTCGTTTCCCGCGTGGGCGGCATCTACAGCGCCCGCCAGAACGTCAGGACGACCGTTCTGGACGCCGCGACCACCACGCTCGAAGTGACGACCGGCATCACTAACGGTCAGGCCGCGTCGATCAACGTGACCGAGATCGGGCTGTACCTCGCCGCGCTGCCCACCGGCACGGGCGGCTCGTCCGTCGGGTTCCGCACCCTGCTCGCCTACGACGGGATCGCGAGCACTCCCGTCGCGGCGGGCGGCGTGATCGCGCCCCGGTACACGATGAACTTCCCGGTCTGATCTACTGCTGAAAGGAAGAGGTCGAAAAATATGAGCCAGAAGAGCGTGATCCTGAAACCGTCCAAGAAGCTGATCCTCCCCACCGAGATCCCCACCGCCGAGGCGCTCAAGCTGGGCCTCGCGCTTCCGCCGCGCAGGGTCGGCAAGCACCGGCTTCCCGCGATCCCGGCGGGCATGGGCGTCTTCGCGAAGTTCGCGGTCGAGATCATCGACAAGTCGGGGAAGAAGGTCGCCTTCCGCAATCCCAAGACCGGGAAGATGGTCAAGAAGCTGGAGGGTCCGTCCCACAGCTTCACCCGCCAACTCGGGTTCTGGATGCGCGGGTTCATGCAGAACCTCGACACCGCCCCCAACGTGAACGAGACGCTGACCGACGACACGGGCGCGACGTTCCTCGCCCGCCTCAAGAGCAACACGACCGGCAACGTCAGCGTCGTCACGGGCCTCTCGAAGATCAAGTTCGGGGACTCCTCGGCGGCGCTTTCCACCACGCAGGTCAACCTCCAGGGCGTCCTGCTGGGGCCGACCACCGAAGGAGTCGTCGCCGTCACGCTCGTCGTCGAGGATTCGGTCAACACGATCTTCACGGTCGTCGGCCAGATCACGAACGGCTCGGGCGGCGTCTTCAACGTCGAGGAGATGGGCCTCTTCGCGGAACTGACCTCGGACGCGGCGGTCACGAACCGGACGACCATGATGCTCCGCGACCTCACGGGCACGGTGCCCGTCAACAACGGGCAGACGATCATCGGGACGTGGACGTTCACCATCGCGGTGTAGTCCAGGGAGAACGAAGGAGAACTTCATGAGCACGCTTTTCAGGCAGCAAGCCGTCGGCGCGGGCAACGGCGCGGAGCAGATCGTGGGAACCGGCGGGAGCATCGTGATTCCCGAAGGGCAGAAGCTCCAGATCACGGACCTGCTCGGCACCTATCAGGGCGCGGGCATCCAGCGCATCCGCGAGGACAACCTCGTGGGCGCGGAGATCACCCGGGTCCGGTACGCCGCCGACGGCACGATCATCGCGGGCCTCGGAACGCCCGTCGAGATCCTGGGCGCTCCCGGAGGGAAGACCATCGTGGTCACGGAAGAGGGAGCGTTCGTCAACAGCCTCACCGTGGTCGGCGTGATGGAGCCCATGAACGCATGAGCGTGAAGATGGTCAGGAGAAAGTCGGGGTACTACACGCTGGGCCCCGACCTTCGCGCCGGAAGCATCTCGTCGCAGTACGGGGCCCTCATGGTCCCGGCGGGCGGGCCGTTCTCCGGGAAGGACGTCATGGCCGACCCCGGCTTCGATGTCCCCTTCTCCTCGACCGTCAACGTCTCGGGCGGCGGCTCGGCTCTCGCAACGGCGGTCGCGGCGGCTGGGC
>JBLNEU010000082.1:0-3295 GCA_050263015.1 Deltaproteobacteria bacterium
CGAAGATCGCCCCGTGGCGCGGACAGATCCGCAAGTGGGCGCAGACCCATCCCCTCGTCTACAAGCCCGGGAAGGGGAAGATCAAGCCCCAGTACGTCGTCGAGCAGATCTACGAGATCACCAGGGGCGGGGCGATCGTCGCGACCGAGGTGGGCCAGAACCAGATGTTCGCGGCCCAGTACTACAAGTTCGACAGCCCGCGGACCTTCCTGTCGTCGGGAGGGCTCGGGACGATGGGGTACGGCTTCCCGGCCGCCCTGGGCGCCCAGGTGGCGATGCCCGACCGGCTCGTGGTCGACGTGGCGGGGGACGGCAGCATCCAGATGAACATCCAGGAGCTCGCGACCGCGGTCCAGTACCGGCTCCCCGTCAAGGTCGTGATCCTCAACAACGGGTCGCTCGGGATGGTCCGCCAGTGGCAGGAGCTCTTCTTCCAGGGGAAATATTCCCAGACGTGCCTTCCCCAGATCCCGGACTTCGTCCGCCTCGCCGAGGCCTACGGGGCGAGGGGCTTCCGGGCGACGAAGACGGAAGAGGTGAGGGACGTGCTCCGCAAGGGGTTCGAGGCGCCGGGGCCCGCGCTCATCGATATCGTGACGGACCCGAACGAGATGGTCTACCCGATGGTGCCCGCGGGCGCGCCGCTCACGAAGATGCTGCTCGTGTGACGCCGGCCGGATAAGGGGGAGCGATGCGACATACCATTTCGGTGATGGTGGAGAACGAGTTCGGGGTCCTGAGCCGCGTGTCCGGCCTCTTCTCGGGGCGCGGGTTCAACATCGAGTCGCTCTCCGTGGCGGAGACCCTCGACCCGTCCGTTTCGCGCATGACGATCGTCACGAGCGGGAACGACCAGATCATCGAGCAGATCCTGAAGCAGCTCAACAAGCTCATCTCCGTCATCAAGGTGGTCGACCTGACGGGAGCGGAGACGGTGGACCGCGAGCTCGTCCTCATCAAGGTGAACGCGGAGGCCGAGACGAAGGCCGAGGTGCTGCGCCTGGTCGACATCTTCCGCGCGCAGGTCGTGGACGTCGCCCCCCGGGCCTACACGATCGAGATGACGGGGGACGAGGAGAAGGTCAACGCGCTGGTGCAGCTGCTCAAGCCGATCGGGATCCGCGAGGTCGTGCGCACGGGGCTCGTTTCCATCGCCCGCGGGATGTAGGCGGGCGTTCCGTCAGGGAATCCGAAAATCCCCGGAGGTCAAGACGATGATAAAGATCTACCACGAGAAGGATGCGAAGCCGTCGTTCCTGAAAAAGAAGAAGATCGCCATCCTGGGCTACGGCAGCCAGGGGCACGCCCACGCGAACAACCTCAAGGAGAGCGGGATGGACGTCGTTGTCGGCGAGCTCCCGGGCGGCGAGGCCGCCGCGAAGGCGAAGAAGGCCGGGTTCGACGTCTTCGACGCGGCGACCGCCGCGGGGAAGGCCGACGTGGTCGTGATGCTCCTGCCCGACGAGCTCCAGGGCGACATCTACCGCAACGCGGTCGCCCCGAACATCCGGAAGGGCGCCTACCTCATGTTCGCCCACGGCTTCAATATCCATTACGGCCAGATCGTCCCCCGCGAGGACGTCAACGTCTTCATGGTCGCCCCCAAGGGTCCGGGGCATCTCGTCCGGGCCCAGTACCAGAAGGGCGAAGGGGTGCCCGCGCTCATCGCCGTCCACCAGGACCCGGCGGGCGACAGCCGCGACGTGGCGCTCGCCTATGCCGCCGCCATCGGCGCAGCGCGCGCCGGCGTCATCGAGACGAGCTTCCGCGAGGAGACCGAGACCGACCTCTTCGGCGAGCAGGCCGTCCTTTGCGGCGGCGCGACCGCCCTCGTCATGGCGGGGTACGAGACCCTGGTCGAGGCCGGCTACGCCCCGGAGATGGCGTACTTCGAGTGCCTCCACGAGCTCAAACTCATCGTCGACCTCATCTACGAGGGCGGGATCTCCACCATGCGCTACTCGATCAGCAACACCGCCCAGTACGGTGACCTGACGCGCGGGCCCCGGGTCGTCAACGCGGAGACGAAGAAGGAGATGAAGCGGATCCTCGCCGAGGTCCAGGACGGCTCGTTCGCGCGCGAGTGGATCCTCGAGAACCGGGCGAACCGCCCCGTCTTCAACGCGCTGACGCGTCGCGGCGAGCAGCACCCGATCGAGGAGGTCGGCCGCCGCCTCCGCGCCATGATGCCGTGGATCGCCAAGGGACGGCTCGTCGACAAGGCGAAGAACTGAACCGGCGACGAGTCGGGCCGACGTCTTGGAGCGCGGACGGACCAGGAACGGCGGCGTGATCGCGCCGGAAGGAGTCCCGTTCGTCGCGGGCGCGGCCGTCCTGACCGCGGTCCTCTATGCCGTCTGGCCGCGGAGCATCGCGGCCGCCGTCCCCGGGCTTCTCCTGACCGCGTTCATGGCGTGGTTCTTCCGCGACCCGGAGCGGACGCCGCCGTCGGCGCCGGGGGCGGTCATCTCCCCGGCGGATGGTAAGATAGTATTCAGCGGCGACTGCCCCGCCGGGATCTACACGGCGGCGCCGGGGAAGAAGGTGAGCGTCTTCATGTCGGTCTTCGACGTCCACGTGAACCGGGCCCCGGTTTCGGGCCGGGTCGCGGCGGTGCGCTACAACCGGGGGAAATTCCTCGCGGCCAACGTGGACAAGGCGTCGCTGGAGAACGAGCAGAACGGCGTGGTCGTCGAGACGGCCGAGGGCCGGAAGGTGACCTACGTGCAGATCGCGGGCCTCATCGCGAGGCGGATCGTGTGCGACGTCGGGGAGGACGACGAGGTCGTCCGGGGCCAGCGCGTGGGATTGATCCGCTTCGGGTCCCGCGTCGACGTCTACCTGCCGGCGGACGCGGCCCTCTCGGTGAGGGCGGGCGACCGGGTCCGGGCCGGGGAGAGCGTGCTGGGGGTGCTGCCATGAGGATGCGGCGGCGGGAGCGGGGAGGCGACAGCGTCCGGCGGGGGGTCTATGTTCTGCCCAACCTCATCACCTCCGGGTCGCTCTTCGCCGGGTTCTACTCGATCGCGGCGACCTACGTCGGCCAGTTCGAGAAGGCCGCGGTCGCCATCATCGCCGGGGCCGTCCTGGACGGACTCGACGGCCGGGTGGCCCGGATGACGCGGACCACGACGAAGTTCGGGGTGGAGTACGATTCGCTCGCCGATCTCGTCACCTTCGGCGTGGCGCCGGCCTTCCTCGTCTACGGCTGGGCGCTGTCGCCCTTCGGGCGCTGGGGGTGGCTTGCCGCGTTCCTGTATCTCATCTGCGGGGCCCTGCGGCTCGCGCGGTTCAA
>JBLNEU010000083.1:0-8383 GCA_050263015.1 Deltaproteobacteria bacterium
AGGTGCTTGCGTCCGGCAAGGGGACCCCGGAACTGCACGGAGACCCTTCGGGGATCGCGAAGGTGCCCGGCGGGGTCTGGGTAGCCGACCAAAGGGGAAAACGGGTCACGTTCGTGAGACAATAACGACGCCGAAAAGGGGAGGACGATGGCCAACGGAAAGTGGGAATACGGTCAGATATTCGTTCGCCGCCCGGAGATCTTCGGCGGCCTGCCGAAGACCGGGATCGAGCTCGACAAGATCAACAAGGCCGGACTTGACGGGTGGGAGATGGTTTCCTCGATACCGTTCACCTTGCCGACCGGAGAGGTCCGGGGAGCATTCATATTGTTCAAAAGGCCAGCCAAGGATTGAATTCGCTCCGGGGAATCGGGTCTCGCCTCGCCTTCCTCCTCCTGATTACCGTCCTCGCCTCGCGGCGGGAAACCGCCCTCGCGGAAACGTTCTCGCAGGAGAAATGCTCGCTCTGCCACATTCTGGACAGTCGTTTCATCGGGTCCGATCCGCCCGTTGCGGAGCGGTTGAGGGCGGAAGGTGAAAGGCGGGTCTGCTTCAGCTGTCACAACGGCACGGTCGTCGACGACCGGGAGATCCTCTGGCAGGGATCCCAGCACCCGGCCCCGTCCGGCAAGAAAGGGCCCTGTTCGGCGTGCCATTCGCCCCACGGTCCCGGCGGCTGGAAGGTCCTCGCGGGAACCTCGGTTCCGATCAGGACGGGCGGCAATGCGCTCTGCCTCGGCTGTCACGGGTCATACCGGCCGGGCGGCGGCACCATCCATGAATCCCGTTTTCCGGCGGGCGGGTGCCAGGAATGCCACAGGGCGCACGGGGGAACCGGCGGCTCGCTCCTGAAAGGATCGGAGGAGCAGCTGTGCCTGCGGTGTCACGTCGCCATGAACTCCGCGCTTCGCGGGGGGCACTCCTGGAAGACAGGTACGGCTTCCGCGAAGGGGTCCGGGAACGCGCCGCCCCCCCCGTGCGGCTCGTGCCACCCCGTGCACAAGGCGGATATGAAAGGGATGACGCCATCCGCCCTGTGCGGGCGGTGCCACTCGCGCTACCTGTCGCCGTCCGCCGCGGGCGCCGGAATCCATCCCGGGGTCGCGGAGTGCCTGAGCTGCCACACGGTCCACACGCGGTCGAATGAAACCGGGAGGGCGTTCCGCGGCGCGGACATGCAACCGGTGACGCTTTGCGGGAAGTGCCACCCGGGCGAAAGCGCGGCCACGAAGGAGGCGGCCAGCGAGCGCGGAACCCATTCCTCCGTCGCGGAGGGAAAGGGAATCTGCTTTCGCTGCCACAGGATCCATTCCCCGGCCCCGCGGACGCCGCTTCTCGCGACGGACAAGCCTCACTTCTGCCTCGAGTGCCACAAGGACCAGAACACGATCGCGCAGTCGGGCGAGATCGTCCTGGCGCACCCGGTCTTCGAACACGTCGGCCGGACGAAGTGGGCGGAGGCGACGAGGGAGAAGAAGGTCCTCGTGGGCCCACGCGGAGAACTCGTCTGCCGCACCTGCCACCTCCTTCACCGCTCGGAACCGGGAGGCCGCCTGCTTCAGAAAATCAATCGGTCGGAGGGCAGCTGCCTGCTTTGTCACGAGGGCAAAGCCGGGATGGAACATCGCTCGGCGCCCGGCGGCAACGTCAACGCGTCGTGCATCGACTGCCACTCCGTCCACGGCCGGCGGGAAGGGGGTGCGAAAGACCCTGCGGCGCGGGCGACAGGGGCCGTGAAGGATCCCTGGGCACGCGTCTGCCACGAGTGCCACAAGGAGGATACCCGTCATCTCGCGGGAGTCGAGGACCGGACGATTTCCCGGGGAAAGGATTTTCCCGCCTTCGACGCCCAGGGGCGCCGGGCCGACGGGACGGGAGGAATCTCGTGCCCCACCTGCCACGACCCCCACGGTCCCCCGAACGAAGGCCATCGCCTCCGGCGACAGTACGCCTCGTCCGCGTTCCTCTGCACGTCCTGCCACCGCGAAAAGGAGACGGTCGCGCTGACCCCTCACGATCTCAGGGGGATCTCGGGAAAAAGCATCTGCGAGCCGTGCCACGGACCGCACGGAGGAAAGACGCCATGGATGTGGGGCCTGTCGGCGGAGGATGCTTCATCCGGCGCCGGATCGTGCGGTTCCTGTCACAGGGACAAGGGGCCGGCCAAGCCCATCCCTCGCGGAGGGCATCCGGTGGAGGTCGTCGCATCGAGGCCGCTTCCGGCAAGGTTTCCGCTGTTCGGGGCGACGGGCCGCAGGGGCGCGAAAGGCGTGTTGACCTGCGCGACATGCCACGAGGTCCACGGCACGGGCTTCGTCCCGTTCGGACAGGGAACGGGCATCCTTCTCAGGGCCGCGGCCGGACAGGATGCCGAGGACATCGGTCGCACCAGGACGTGTCTCCCGTGCCACCAGGAGAAGCAGCTGATCCACGGCCAGGCCGATTGCATCTGGTGCCATCCGCCCCACGTCGAACCGAAGGCAAGGCCCGATTGCGGCGGATGCCATGCGATGGGCGGAAAAGGGATCGCGGCGAACCACGGGCAGAAGATGCTGGAGTGCGGCGCATGCCACCGGATCCATTCGACGGCCGGCGGTTCCTCTCCTGCGGGCGCGTGCCTCGCCTGCCACCCGCAGAGCGGGAAGATCGCCGGAACGAATCACGGCGAGATCGACGGGGGGACGTGCCGGGCGTGCCACCCGGCGCACGACGAGATCGAGTTCCGGCCCGAGAGGCGGCACAGCTGGGAGGAGATCTTCGCTCCGGACCTGCCGTGCCTCCGCTGCCATCGCGACGGGGGCGACGGCCCCGCGGTGGCCAACGGGGATCACCCGAAGAGCCGGAAGAAGGTACCGACCTCGTACGGCGCCGTCGTCACGCTCGAGTCGCCGGTCGTGATGCGCGGGCGGCTCCAGGAAGGGGGCCGGCCGTTGTTCCCCCTGTTCGACGAGTCGGGCAAAAAGTCGCTGGGGGGCCAGATGGGCTGCCTGACCTGCCACGATCCCCACGCGGGGAACACGACGGCGACCGACAACCAAGGGCGGGTGTCCGCGACCTATCTCCGGGACTCGTCCGGAGTGTTTCTCGCCGAGCTCTGCGCGCCATGCCACAAAAATTCGGCCGGGGACTACGCCCGGAGATACCATGAGATCCCGCGCAAGACGGACTGAAGCGCCCGGCGAACCCCTTTCCGCCGGCGCGGAGATCGGCGTCATCGGGGCGGGGCCCGCGGGGACGTTCTTCGCCCTCCACCTGCTCGGCATCCTGGCGACTTCCGGCCGAACCGCCCGGATCAGCCTGATCGACCGCAAGGCGTTCGACTGTTCCGGTCCCTCGGGCTGCAACATGTGCGCGGGGGCGATCGGCGCCGGGATGATCGAGAAGATGGAGCGCCTCGGCCTTGCGCTGGACGAGCGCGTCGTACGGCGGATCGCCGACGGCTACGAGATCCACGGGAGGGAGGTTTCCGTAACCGTCAGGAATCCGGCGCGCGGGGCCATCTACACGGTGTTCCGGGGAGGCGGCCCGACGACGCAGCGGGGCAAGGCGAGGAGCTTCGACCAGTACCTTCTCGACGCGGCGGTCGCCCGGGGCGCGGAGTTCATCCACGACCGCGTGGAGGCGATCGCCAGGGAGGGCCGCGGCTTCCGCGTCGACCTCGCGGGCGGAGGACGACGGGAATTCGACTTCCTCGTCGGCGCGTTCGGCGTCAATTCGGCCCTCCATCGGAAGCTGGACATCGGTTACGAGCCTCCCGACACCTGGCATACGGTCCAGGCGGAACTTCCCGCCGACAACGAGTTCATCGTGAACAACCTGAGGAACCGCATCCATATCGTCCCCTCGGTCGGCAAGAACATCCGGTTCCTCGCGATCACTCCGAAGGACGACTTTCTCACGCTGACGGGAATCGGCGAGCACGTCAGGATCTCCGATCTCGAGCGGGAGAGACGCGAGAACCGGTCGCTCGCCGACCTGCTGCCGCCGAAGGCGGGGGTGATCTGCCACTGCCACCCCCAGGTTCCCGTGGGGTGCGCCCGCAACCCGTTCGCCGACCGGATCGCGATCGTGGGCGATGCCTTCATCTCGCGTTACCTGAAAAACGGGATCGAGTCCTCGCACGACACGTCCAGGATCCTGGCGGAGGCCGTCGCCGGCCACGGCATCTCCAGGAAAACGCTCGGCGCCTTCTTCCATCGCCCCTGCACCGAGCGGTTCCGGCGTGATAACATCTGGGGCAAGGTGCTGTTCGGGATCTTCGAGGAGGTCCTGAGGAAAGGGCGTCTCTCCGACGCCTACCTGAGGTCGGTCACGCGGGCGGCGCAGGCCGGCGACGAGACGCAGGCCCGGATCCTGTGGGCCATTTTTGCGGGGGACGCTCCGTATCGCGAAATCGCGCGGGTTGCGTTCGCGCCGGGATCCATCGTGGCATTCTGGAAGAACTTCCTGTTCGGGTGAGGCGAGGCGTGGAAATCGAAGTCATGAGCCGTGTGCGGAATCGTCTGCCCCTCCTCATCGCCGGGACCGTCGTCGTGGCGGCTCTCCTCGTCTCGCTTTTCGGCGAGGTGGGAATCCTGAGCACCTGGAGAATGGACGGAAACCGGAAGCAGCTCGCGGAGGAGAACGCCGGGCTTCGCGAGGACATCGGCCTTCTCCGGGCGGAGGTTGAGAGGCTCCGGACCAGCCCCGCCTACATCGAGGAAATCGCGCGTAAAGAGCTCGGATTGATCGGGAAGCAGGAAAACGTCATCGTCCTCGACCGGAACCGGGATGCCCCCCCACGCGATCCGCCATCCGGCGCAACGAAGCGCCGGTAACGGCAGGCATCTCCCTTCCATCCTGGCGCTCGCGCACCTCCTCGCGCTCCTTGCGTCCCGCGCGAGCGGCGGGTGGGCAGCGTGGGCGCCTCACTGGGCGGCGTCCGCTTTCGTCGTCCTCGGCTGCATCATCGTCAGGGATTTCGTCACCGGGCGGCGCAGGGACCGCCTTCCGGACATCCCGTCGGCGCTCGCGTGGGCCGCGGCGGGAGCCCTCGAAATCCATGCGTTGTCCAAGGCCGTGGCCGCGTCGCGCATCGTTCCCGCCCTGCTCTTTCCGGCGGTCGCCTTCCTCCTTCCGGCTTCATCCGCCGCCGCATTCGCCGGGACGGCGGCTGCGTGGTGCTCCTGGTCGCCGGGGAGAGGATGGCCCGCCGCGTTCGACGCGGCCGCGACGCTTGTCCTGGCGGTTCCCGGACTGTGGGCCGGCATCGCCGTGCGGCGGGCGCTCGCCAGGTCGCGCGCGGCGCCCGACCTTGTCCGGAAGGCAGTCGACGACAGCCGATCGCTCCTCCTTCCCTGGGAAGGGGAGGCACGAGGGGCGGAAACGTCGGCCGGCTCGCTTGACGACGTCCGGCTGATCGGCGGGCGCGAAGAGGCGGTCGACGGAATCCGGCGGGTCCTCGAAGGGCTCCTGCCGATGACCGGGGCGGACGTCGTCCTGTACGTCTCGGCCCCGGCGGCGCCGGGGCGTCCGTTCACGAATGTCGTATCGGTTCACGGCGCCGATGCCGCGTTCGCGGACGGCCTCCGCGTGCCCGACACGTACGTCCCCGTCCGGGAGGCGACGGTCTTCCGCCGCCCGTTTTCCGCGAGCGGGGAGGAGGCCGGGACTTTCAGGGTCGCCGTCGGCGCGAGGGATGCAAAGCCGACGGGAGTGGCCGCCGCGCCCGTGGCGGTGGGCGAAAGGGTCGAGGGCGCCGTTCTCGCGGTCCGGTTCGGGGACGGGGGGCTGACCGAGGCGGCGATCCCGGCGCTGGAGATGGGCGCCTTCTTCGCCGCGCGGGAAATAAACGCCAACCGGCGGTGGTATCGCGCCAGGCGCCATGACGGCAGGCACAGGGCCTTGCAGGACCTCGTCAGAAAGATCGCCGAGGTTTCCGAGGCGGCCGAGGCCGCCGAGGGGGAGACCGTTTCCCCGAGGAAGGAGATCTATCGGGAGGCGGCGGTGCAGGGGCTTGCGCACCTCGAAGCCGGCCGCGTCCTGGTCGTCGAGGCGGACGACAGGGGGAAAAAGGGGCGGCTTGCCGCGAGCGCGGGAGGAAGGGATGGCGCGGTCGAGGGAGACGAATGGATACCGCTCGCGGACAGCTACGCGGGGTGGGTCATTCGGCAATCGACAGGCCGCATTTTCAACGGAATGCGGTCCGCCCCGATCCGGCACCCGGTCCTTCCGGCCCGATGGTGCGAGCCAGGCGACGACGCCTGCCTTCTCGTTCCGGTGCGGGGCCCGGGCAGGACCGGAGGGCTCATCGCGTTCGTTTCCGGGGAGGGACGGACGTTCGAGGCGCGGGACGTCGAAGCGGCGCAGGAGGTGGTGCGGATCCTGAAGCTGGGTTTGTCGCATGCGCTGCGCCTGGAGAGCCTGGCGCTGGATGCGACGCAGGACGGCCTGACGGGGCTGCTCAACCGGAAGACGTTTCGGGAGCGGCTGGCCAGCGTCATGGGACGGCTCGACGGCCGTTATCCGTGTGCCGTGCTCATGCTCGACCTCGATCATTTCAAGGGAGTCAACGACAGGTTCGGACACCCGGCGGGGGACGAGGTGTTGAAGCGGTCGGCCGGACTGATCCGGAAGGCGATCCGGAAGGTCGACTTCGCGGGGCGCTACGGCGGGGAGGAGTTCGCCATCTACCTCGCGCATGCCGACCGGGCCCACGCCATGCGGGTGGCGGAACGGCTCTGCGCCATGATCCGGCAGATGAAGTTCGTTTTCGGGGGCGGGGAGGTCGCGGTCACGGCGTCCATCGGCGTCGCCTGCTGTCCCGACCACGGCCGGACCGCGGACGAGATCGTGGGGCGCGCGGACGAGGCGCTCTATCGGTCGAAGGAGGGAGGGCGGGACCGGGTGACCGGTTTTTGAAGGAGTCGTTCCTGATATTCGAATATTCTTAACTACCGATTGACAGAAAAAGCGTCCCCGTGGTACCTCAGTATCAGTGTGACTGCCACGGGGAGGCTTCGCGATGAAACGCAGCGGCAAAGTGAAGTGGTTCAACGAGACCAAAGGTTACGGCTTCATCGAACAGGACGGCGACAAGGACGTGTTCGTCCACTACTCCGCCATACGCATGGATGGGTACCGGACGCTCAGAGAGGGCCAGTCCGTCGAATTCGACGTCCTGGAAACGCCGAAAGGGCTCCAGGCTGCCGAAGTGACCTGCACGCAATGATCCGGTGAGCGTCGATCACGAGCCGGGCCCCGCTTTGCAGCGGGGCTAACGGCGCCCGGATCGTTCCCGGGGCTGCCGGCTCCCGTTTCCCTCCGTTCGCGCCCGCGACCGCCTTATCACGCGACAGCCTTATCCGCGACCGCCTTATCCGCCTTATCCGTTGACTTCCCCGGAAGGGGGTTATATTTTACTAACTTTATTACTCACTTCCGCGTATCGGGGAGGCGCGTGGACGTACGCAACATTGCCGAATCCGTTATCCGCGCGGGAATAAAGCGGAAACTGGCGGAGTGGGGCCCGATCCCGGAGGTCTCCGTGGCCGTGGAGATCCCGAGGGTCGAGGCGCACGGGGATTTTTCCACGAACGCGGCGCTTCAACTTGCGAAACCGCTCGGCCGGAAGCCGCGCGAGGTCGCGCAGGAACTCGCCGCGGCGATCCGCGAGGCCGACGAAAAGGGCCGGTTCCGGGAATTGACGGTCGCCGGCCCCGGCTTCATCAACATCGTCCTCTCCGATGACGCCTGGCGCGACGTCCTGGCGACAGCCCTCGAGATGGGGGAACGTTTCGGGTCGTCGGACGCCGGGGGGGGCGAAAAGGTCCTCCTCGAGTTCGTGTCGGCGAATCCCACCGGGCCGCTCCACGTCGGCCACGGCCGCGGCGCAGCGGTGGGCGACGCGCTCGCGAGGCTGTTGGCATTCACGGGTTTCCGCGTCGTCACCGAGTACTACGTGAACGACGTCGGGAACCAGATGGACAACCTCGGACGATCCCTTTTCGCCCGCTACCTGCAGGCGTGCGGCCGGGAGGCGAGCCTGCCGGAGGATGGATACCGGGGCGACTATCTCGCGGCCATGGCGCGCAAGCTGGCGGCCGAGGTCGGGGATCGCTTCGCCGACTCGGGCGACGAGGACGCTCTCCCCGCGTTCCGGAAGATCGCCTGCGATCGGATTCTCGAAGGGATCCGGAAGGACCTCGGGGCGTTCAACGTGCGCTTCGACAGATGGTTCCGCGAGGAGACCCTTCACGGGGGCGCAATCGCCGGCGCCGTTTCGGAGCTGCGGGCGCGCGGCCAGCTGTACGAGGCCAAGGGCGCCGTCTACTTCCGGAGCGAGGCGCACGGGGACGAGAAGGACAGGGTCCTCGTCCGCTCGGACGGGCGAACCACGTATTTC
>JBLNEU010000084.1:0-5197 GCA_050263015.1 Deltaproteobacteria bacterium
CGGATCAAGCTCAAGATGGGGAAGGGGAGCGAGATGGACTTCCGCGTCTCCGTCCTGCCGACCATCTACGGCGAGAAGATCGTGCTCCGGCTCCTCGACAAGTCGAGCCTCCAGCTCGACATGACGAAGCTCGGGTTCGAGCAGGAGTCGCTCAAGGATTTCACCGAGGCGATCCACCGGCCGTACGGGATGGTCCTCGTCACCGGGCCCACCGGCTCGGGGAAGACGACGACCCTCTACTCGGCGCTGTCCGACCTGAACAAGACGAGCGACAACATCTCCACCGCGGAGGACCCGGTCGAATACAACTTCGCGGGGATCAACCAGGTCCAGATCAAGGAGGAGATCGGTCTCACGTTCGCCGCGGCGCTGCGCTCCTTCCTCCGCCAGGACCCGGATATCATCATGGTGGGGGAGATCCGCGACTACGAAACCGCCGAGATCGCGGTCAAGGCGGCGTTGACCGGGCATCTCGTCCTGTCCACCCTCCATACGAACGACGCCCCCAGCACGGTGACACGGCTCCTCAACATGGGGATCGAGCCGTTTCTCGTTTCGTCGTCGCTCAACCTGATTCTCGCCCAGCGCCTCGCCCGGCGGGTCTGCCAGAACTGCGGGGAGGAGCAGAAGATCCTCCCGAAGGCCCTCGTCGACGCCGGGATGAAACCGGAACGGGTGAAGCTCGCCCGGCCCGTCAAGGGAAAAGGATGCGACGACTGCAACTCGACGGGGTTCCGGGGGCGCGTCGCGCTCTACGAAGTCATGCCGGTGCGCGAGGAGATCAAGGAACTCGTCCTCCGCGGGGGATCGGCGCTCGATATCAAGCGGGAGGCCGCGCGCCTGGGGATGAAGACCCTGCGGCAGGCCGGCCTGTCGAAAGTGGAAGAGGGGGTCACCACGCTCGAGGAAGTCCTGCGGGTGACGGCCCCGGACTAAAGGAGAGGGCGCGAGGAGCAGCCGATCATGATGAACACGCACGAGCTTCTGACGCTGATGTACGAGAAGGGCGCGTCCGACCTTCACATCACGACCGGGATCGCCCCCACGATCCGGGTGGACGGGCGGCTCCAGCCGATCTCGTCCGAGCCCCTGATGCCGCAGGACACGAAGCGGCTCTGCTACAGCATCCTGACGGAGGCCCAGAAGCAGAAGTTCGAGGAGGAGTGGGAGCTCGACCTCTCGTTCGGGGTGAAGGGGCTGAGCCGGTTCCGGGCCAACATCTTCATGCAGCGGGGCGCCGTCGCGGGCGCCTTCCGGACGATCCCGTTCCGGGTCCGCACGTTCGAGGACCTCGGGTTGCCCCCCGTGGTCAAGGACCTGTGCAAGAAGCCCCGCGGCCTCGTGCTGGTCACGGGCCCCACCGGGTCCGGCAAGTCGACGACCCTGGGGGCGATGATCGACAAGATCAACTCGGAGCGCCAGGAACACATCGTCACCGTCGAGGACCCGATCGAGTACCTCCACCCGCACAAGAAGTGCCTCGTCAACCAGCGGGAGGTGAGCGCCGACACGCAAAGTTTCAAGAGGGCGCTCAAGTACATCCTGCGGCAGGACCCCGACGTGGTCCTCGTCGGCGAGATGCGGGACCTGGAGACGATCGAGGCGGCGCTGACGGTCGCGGAGACCGGGCACCTCGTGTTCGCGACGCTGCACACCAACTCGTGCGTCCAGACGATCAACCGGATCCTCGACGTGTTCCCTCCGTACCAGCAGCCCCAGGTCCGCGCCCAGCTCTCCTTCGTCCTCGAGGGCGTCCTGTCGCAGATCCTCATACCGAAGGCGTCGGGAGGGGGGCGTGCCCTCTGTCTCGAGATCATGATTCCCAACCCGGCCATCCGCAACCTCATCCGGGAGGAGAAGGTCCACCAGATCTACTCCCAGATGCAGGTGGGGCAGACCAAGTTCGGAATGCAGACGATGAACCAGTCGCTTATCGCCGCGTACCTGCGCCGCGACATCTCGCTGGACGACGCGGTCGGGAGAAGCCAGGACCCGGACGAGTTCAAGAACCTGCTCCAGGCGGCCCAGAGCGGCTCTTCGGCCGCCGCGCGGAAGGCGTAGGGAAGCAGCGCGGAGGAGACGATGCCGAAATTCGCGTGGGAAGGCAAGACGAAGACGGGGACCGTGATGACCGGCGAGCTCGAGGCGCCCAACGAGGCGTTCGTCCTCGCGCAGCTGCGGCGCCAGCAGATCCTGCCGGTCAAGGTCAAGGCCAAGGCGAGGGAGTTCCGCTTCAGGCTGCCGGGTTCGGGCAGGGTCGGCCAGAAGGACCTTGCCATCTTCACCCGCCAGTTCGCCACGATGATCGATGCCGGCCTTCCGCTCGTCCAGTGCCTCGACATCCTGGGGACCCAGCAGACCAACGCGGCGTTCAAGACCGCCATCCTGAAGGTCAAGGAGGACGTGGAGAGCGGATCGACTTTCGCGGACGCCCTCGGGAAGCACCCGAAGATCTTCGACAACCTCTACGTGAACCTCGTCGCCGCGGGGGAGGTGGGAGGCATCCTCGACACGATCCTCGCGCGCCTGGCGGCCTACATCGAGAAGGCCCTGAAGCTCTCCAAGCAGATCAAGGGCGCGATGGTCTACCCGTCGACGATCCTCGCCGTGGCGATCACGGTGACGGCGGTGCTCCTCCTGTACGTCATTCCGATCTTCTGACGGATGTTCACGGAATCCGGGCAGGCCCTGCCGGGACCGACCCAGTTCGTCATGGACCTGAGCAATTTCGCGCGGAAATATTTCCTCGTCTTCGTGGCCGCCGCCATCGCGATCGGCATCGGCATCCGCTACTACTACAAGCAGGAGTCCGGACGCCGGAACATCGACCGCCTTCTCCTGAGGGTGCCGGTCCTGGGAAGCCTCATCCAGCGGATCGCGGTCGCGAGGTTCTCGCGGACCCTGGGGACCATGGTGAGCAGCGGCGTTCCGATCCTCGAGAGCATGGACATCGTCGCCAAGTCGGCGGGCAACAAGATCATCGAGGAGGCCATCCTCCGCGCCCGGGCGAGCATCAGCGAAGGGAAGACGATCGCGGAGCCGCTCGCCGAAAGCAAGGTCTTCCCCGGCATGGTGACGCAGATGGTGGGCGTGGGGGAGGCCACCGGCGCCCTCGACGCGATGCTGAACAAGATCGCCGACTTCTACGACGACGAGGTGGACGCGGCGGTCGCGGCCCTGACCTCCCTGCTCGAGCCGATGCTGATGGTCTTTCTCGGCGTGGTCATCGGCGGCCTCGTCATGGCGATGTACCTGCCCATCTTCAAGCTGGCGGGCGCGATAGGAGGGTAGACGGTGCCTGCGGTCTCCGCGAGGAGACGTGGGGAAGAGAGCAGGGGGGCGCGGAACCTCCTGCTCCTGCGCACGGGGATCACGTTCGCGCTCCTGGCGTCGGTCGTGTCGGTCCACTTCCGCGAGCCCGAGCTTCTCCTGACCCGCGGTTTCCAGTGCCTTTACGCGGCGGTCGTCCTCTCCTACGGCTGGCTTCTCGTCCGCTACGCCCTCTGGTCGAGCCGGGAGCTGTCCGGCGTCGTCCTCGTCGTGCAGGCGCTGGTCGACGTGACGTTCGTGTCGATCATCGTCTACGCCACGGGGCTCTTCGACAGCGTGTTCGCGTTCATGTACGGGGTCGTCATCCTTCTCGGCAGCATCGAGATGTACATGAAGGGCGCGATGCTCTGGGCGGGGCTATCCGTCGCCTCGTACGTCTCGATCCTCCTGCTCCAGACGGCAGGCGTTCTCCTGCCGCCCGGCGTCGAGAACATCCCGCTGCGCTGGGACACCGTCGTGCGGCCCGCCCTGACGAACTCCATCGGTTTCCTCCTGACCGGGGTTCTCGCCGGCCTTCTCGGGGAGGACATCCGCAGGACGCGCCGCCGGATCCTGGACAACGAGGGCATGCTCCAGCAGCTCGAGTCGTTCCACAAGCACGTCATCGACAACATCCCCTCGGGGATCCTGACGACGGACGTGGCGGGGCGGGTGAACCTGATCAACGACACCGCGTGCCAGATCCTCGAGATGCGCCGGGAGGACGTGGCGGGCAAGCCGGTCGAGACGCTCACGGCCGGGCTCGCGAGCGACGGCACGCGAAGCGAGTTCCGCCTGCCGCGTCCCGAGATCGTGTTCCGCAGGGCGGACGGCGCGGAAATCTTCCTCGGCTTCTCGTCCTCCCCCTTGAAGGACGCGGACGGGAAGCTGATCGGGCGGGTCATCATCTTCCAGGACCTGACGCCGGTCAAGCAGATGGAGGAGCGGATCCGGCTCTCCGACAGGCTCGCGGGGGTGGGGGAGCTCGCGGCAGGGCTCGCCCACGAGATCCGGAATCCGCTCGCGTCCATCGCCGGGGCGTCGCAGATGCTCAAGGAGTCCCCCGGGGTCCCGGCGGACTCGCGGCCGCTCCTCGAGATCATCGAGCGGGAAAGCACGCGGCTCAACGGACTCATCACCGACTTCCTCGCGTACACCGGGCCGTCGCTCAAGAGCAGCAGCCCCGTGCGGCTCGGCGACATCATCGGCGAGATCGTCGAGGCGGTGCGGGCGGGAGAGGCCCGCGAGAAGGGCATCGATGTCGAGATCCTGTCGATGAGCGACATCTGCGTGGAGGGAGACGCGGAGCAGCTGAAGCAGGTCGTCTGGAATCTGGTGCGCAACGCCATCCAGGCGACCCCCGCCGGGGGGAAGGTCCGTCTCGACCTGCTCTCCCAGGTCCGTCACGGGGAGCGCTATGCGGTCGCGACGGTGAGCGACACCGGGCAGGGAATCGACCCCGAGATCATGGGAAAGATCTTCAACCCCTTCTATACCTCCAAGGAGGGGGGCACCGGTCTCGGGCTCGCCATCTCGCAGAGAATCGTCCACGTCCATCGCGGATTCGTCGAGGTCAAGTCCGCCCCCGGCCACGGCAGCGTCTTCTCGGTGTTCCTCCCCGAGTGCCGCGAGGCGGCTCATGCCGGCTCCTCCGGGCCCTAAGTGCCCCATTTCATGATTACGGTTGCATTCGAGCGCCGCTGCATCCGCGCCGGCTGCGTTGCGCTCCTTCACCGGACTCCCCGGTCCGCCTCAGTCGCGCGCCTTGCCGGACGCGGCGCATCGGTGCTCTCGGTGCCGTACGGAAATACGATACGTCACCGTAATTATGAAGTGGGACACTAAGGGGGTCGACCTGGTTTCCCCCCCGAAAAGGCGAGGAGCATCC
>JBLNEU010000085.1:0-2502 GCA_050263015.1 Deltaproteobacteria bacterium
GGAAGGTGTACGACGGGAGAAACCTGCAGGGGCTCGGGGCGGTCCGGCTCTCCCCGGTTCTCGCGCGCCCTCCGGTCGCCGGGGCGGCTATCGCGGGAGTCTTCGTGAGCCACATGACGCCCGTGGCGGGGGCGCAGGTCCGCGCCTACGCGTCCGTGGCCGAAGGTCTGTGGACGGACGCCGAGGTGGCGCGGGCGGCGACCGACGCGGACGGTGCGTTTTCGCTTCACGTCCCGCCGGGCCGCTATTTCGTCGTCGGCCGGGCCGAGTCGTCCGCCGGCGTCCTGTTCGCGTTCCCGGGGAAAAACCCGGTCACCGCGGCGCTCGGGGAGACGGCGGAGATCGGGCTGCCGTCCGTGTTAGCGCCGCCGAGGGCGGTCTCGGCGCCCGGGGCCGGCGGCCGCTCCTCGATCGCCGTCAGGACGACGGTCGACGGGGCGCCCGCGGGCGGGGTCACGGTCCAGGCGCAGCGCCCGGGAGCCCCCGATTTCCGCGGGCCGGGGGACGCATCGGCCGTGACCAACGAGTCGGGAACGGCGACCCTGTTCCTCCCGCCGGGGGCGTACCTGCTCGCCGCGAAGAGGCGGGCGGCGGGGGCCGCGATCGGGATGGTGGAGGAGGGGGGGCTGTTCGGGGTCTACCCGTATTCCCCGGTGGAGCTGCCCCCGGAGACGGCCGTGACGGTCGAGATCCCGCTGTTCGAGAAGCGCGGGTGGCTGGGCGCGGACGACGCCCGGGAAGCCCCGGAAACCGGCGGCGCGGCGCAACCCGGCGCGGGCACGATCGGCGGGACCGCGACATTGGACGGAAGGCCCGCCGCGGGTTTCATCGTGTTCTTCTACCGCCCCCCCGAGACGATCGGACGCCCGGAAGCGCGGTCCACCGTCGTGACCGCGTCGGGCGGGTTCGGCGTCGCGCTGCCCGGGCCCGGCGACTATCTCGCATACCTGAGGAAGTCGGTTCCCGGCGTGCCCGGCGGGGCGGAAGAGGAGAGGATCGGGCCGGTCCGCGTCCGCGTCGAGGAAGGGCGATTCGCGCCCGCCGCCCTGGCTTTTGACGGAAACTCCCGGAAGGGCGCGTCCAAGTGAAAGCGAAGGGCAAGACCGACCTTGAGGGACGCGCCCTGGATCGCGGCGGCTCCTTCATATCGTTCGTCGTCTGCGCGGCGTTCCTCACGACCGCTTCGCCGCCGGTGTTTGCCGCCCCCGCCGCCCCGCCGGAAACCGCCGTCGGCGGGAGGATCGGCGGCGAGGTCCGGCTCTCCGGCCGCGTGCGGGTGACGGAGGATGTCTATGTCCCGCCCGGCGCGACGCTCGTCGTCGCCCCGGGGACCGTCGTCTCGTTCGACAGGAGCGAGTCGTGGAAGGTGGACCCGGAGTTCCTCTTCGGCGGCACGGAGCTCCTGGTGCGCGGGACGCTGCGGGCGTCGGGCGCGGAGTTCCGGTTTCCCGACCGGTCGGGCGGGATCGTCGTCGCGGGCGGGGACGCGGCGCTCTCGGACGTGGCCGTCACCGGCGCCGAGGTCGGGATCTCCGTTCTCGACGGCGGCCGGGTGACCGCCGGGGGGCCCGTGCGCGTCTCGGACTGCCGCGTGGGAGTGGCTCTCTTTCCGGCGCCCCTTTTGCCGTGGGCCGGGGACGGGGAGGTGTCGCTCGCGAAGAACGGGCTCGGCGCCGTCCGGTTCGCCGGCGCCGCCGCGCTTCCGGCATCGTTCCGGCCGCGCGGGAGCGAGGAGGCGGACGTGCTTTCCTGGGGAGACGCGGGCGGGGAACCGACGGCCGGGGAACCGCTTCCCGCGGGGGTTTCGCCCGCTCCCGGGGCGCTGCGGCTCGGGGACACGTTCATCGACAGGGACCGGACCCTGAGAGGCGACGTCATCGTCGACGGCGTGATCCGGGTGGCCCCCGGCGCAACGCTGACCGTCGCGCCCGGCGCCCGGATCTTCTTCAAGTTCCGCGACACCGACGGCGACGGAATCGGGGAGAACGGGATGTTCATCCAGGGGAACCTTTCGGCGCGCGGGACCCGGGAGGAGCCGATCCTGTTACGCCCGCTCGACGGTTCCGCGCGCGGCTCGTGGGATTCGATCAACTTCATGGCGAGCGACCGCGGGGAGAGCGTCCTCGAACACGTCGCGATCGAGGGGGCGTACCGCGGCCTCCACGCCCATTTCAGCCGGCTCGGCGGCGCGGACGTCCGGATCTCGCGGTGCGTGCGCGGTGTCCAGTTCCAGGAGTCGGAGGTGCGCCTGGCGCGCCTGTCGGTCGGGGAGTCGCAGAGCGCCCTGCGGTGCCGGGATTCCGACGTCGTCCTCGACGGTTTCCGGTCCCGCGGCACGGTGTCGGGGGCGAATTTCCTGAGGAGCCGGGTGGAGCTCGTCTCGCCGGATATCGCGGGCCCCGGCTTTTACGGAATCCGTTTCCGGGAGAGCCGCGCCGCCGTGACGGACGGCGCGGTGCGGGGAGCGCTTGTCGGGGCCTCGGTCCAGGAGGGGACGGCGCG